>JAJYHJ010000098.1 GCA_021784785.1 Actinomycetes bacterium
TCAGTTCAAGGGACAAGAATTCTGCGGCTGTGATAGTCGTCCGGGCTGGTTTCAACCCGGCTGGTGCTGATGGCATAAGACCTGGGTGTCCGCTGGGCACTCAGGCTGCCTGAGCCAGCAATCCCCCAGATTTATCCGTGGGGAGGTTTCAAGTGTCTCGAAATTTGTAATAGCCGTAAGATCTTAGGTTCTGAACGACTAGGTTATTCTGGTTATATCAAGTGAATTCCTAGCTGCATACCGAGGAGAGTTTTGTGTCGCAGGTTGAGGTTAAGGCCATTGGGAGCCGTGAGTCGGGAAGTAGGGCTTCTCGTCGTATTCGCAAAGAAGGCATGGTACCAGCGATAGTTTATGGTGCGGAGGCTACACCGGTCTCGATCTCTTGTAACTTGAGGGAACTTAGAGGA
Source organism: Actinomycetes bacterium (assembly GCA_021784785.1). Lineage (GTDB taxonomy): Bacteria > Actinomycetota > Acidimicrobiia > Acidimicrobiales > Acidimicrobiaceae > Ferrithrix. Next base: position 408 of record JAJYHJ010000098.1, read on the forward strand.
GCTTTATCTAACCGGGTCGCTAAAGGATCTATCTTGACCTTGTCGATAGACGGGAGGCCTCAAATTGTTCGGGTTCAAGATGTTCAAGTACACCCCATTCGACGGGAAGTAACTCACGTTGACTTTTTATATATGAACGCGAAAGACATCGTTACATCGTCAGTAACACTAACGGCACCGGCGTCGTTGCACCTAGAAATCTTTGCCTTGAACGTCGAAGGTCCTGCCTCAGCGATACCAGCAGCACTTGAAGTGACAGCGGAACAAGCCAACGAAAACGGCGAGATCATGGCCTCAAGTATCGTACTTCCAAGAGGAGTGAAAGTCGTTTCGGACACCGACGCTGTGGTTGCCAAGCTTGTCTTGGAGGAGTAGGCGACAGCCGGGTTAGTTGGGAGCAACCTTTGTTGTAGTCGGGCTTGGTAATCCGGGTGATCGGTACGATCGTACCCGTCATAATATGGGCGCCGAAGTGGTAAAGTACTTAACTCGAACCGAGGGACTATCGTTGAGCTTTAAAAAGGCTTGCAACTTCCTCGGTGCCGAAGTGAAACTTGAAGGCATCAGCACACTATTGGTATTTCCGCAGAGTTTTATGAATAACTCTGGCAGACCCGTGTCGTGCGTTATGAGTCGTAACCCTTTAGTCAGCGTTGAATCTCTTGTAGTTGTCCATGATGAACTAGACTTGCCAGTGGGCACGGTACGGGTAAAAAAGGGCGGTGGCCTCGCTGGACATAACGGTTTAAAGTCGCTATCTCACCATGTGGGGAGTAATGACTTTATTAGAGTCCGGGTAGGTATTGATAGGCCCAAATCAGGAGGTGACGTCTCAAATTGGGTTCTTTCTCGCCCCAGTGCCGAAGAGCGTGAGGTCTTAGATTCGGCCATCGAGCGTGCTGGCGAAGCGGTGCGTTCGATTATTCGAGATGGAGTTGATCGGGCAATGAATAACTTTAATGTAACCACAAAATGAGAGTGGGGATACTGGATCGTCTAGCGATTCCTCCTAAAGGTGTGTACCATTCACCGGTAGCGGTAGATGAAGGCGGATGGGCTCTGTACGTTGCTCTCCACTGCAGGCCAAATCCAGGTGAGGTTCGTCTGCTGGTTCTGTTGAACTCCAATGCAGCCTTGCGAGTTAGCGAAGACCTAGAGACATACCTCGGTCCCGATAGGGTGATCTTTTTCCCGCAACTTGAAAGCCTGCCTTTTGAGAGAGTATCCCCAGCACAGGAACTCGTGGGACAACGTTTGAAGGCGTTACGCGAGTTAGAAAGTCGTGACTCAAAATCTGAGGGTATCGTGGTTGTCACGACAATACGGGCTTTCATGCAGCGACTTTCACTCGTCCCTTCACAGATGAGGTCTGTCTCCTTAGTGGTGGGTTCGTTGTTGGACGTTGATGATCTATCTGGACAGCTCGTGTCGATGGGATATGTCAGGGAATATATTGTCGAGGCTAAGGGCCAGTTTGCGATTCGAGGCTCGATAGTTGATATCTTCCCCCCGGCGTTTGAGTTGCCTGTGAGAGTGGATCTCTTTGGGGAGGAGATCGAAGGTGTCTACGACTACGACCCTGATGACCAGCGTAGGCTGGGTTCCCATGTAGAGGTAGAGATACTTCCTGCAAGGGAGGTTTCGATCGATGAGCGTACTAAAGAACTTGCTAAAGATGCAGCGAAGACGTGGAGTTTTGGCAAAGACTCTTTCGAAAAAATCGCTCGTGGGGAGTACTTCGATGGGATTGAGTCTTGGCTGCAATGGTTAGATGCAAACGAGCGATCGCTGGCTACAGTTCTTGGTCCAAAAGACAAGGTTGTGCTTTTTGAACCCTCTCGGCTTCGTGCCAGGTCTCTGGACCTTATAGATGAAGAGGCGGTTCTGAAACGAACCCTAGCTGAGAGTTGGGGTATCAAAGACGTAGATCAGATGCCAAGTTTTCACATTCCAGTAGATAACGTTCTTGGGAGGCCTCAATCTGACCTCATCATGGTTGAAGCGAGTGCAAATCAAGAGAAGTTAGTGCACACCTGGGGGCTTTCTGGACGTGAGCGTGAACACCTTATCAACAAGATTAAAACATTGATCCGTCAGGGGTACTTGGTGGTTGTTGGCGCTGAGAGTGTGAGCAGTGCAAATGCAATTTTGAGGTCCTTCCAGGAACGCTTGCTAGATGCGGTTTTAGTCGAAGACGTCCTTTCGGAATCGAAAGTGTCGCGAAACTGCATTCAAGTTGTGCCAGATGCTCCGTTACACGAGGGTGCGATATCTAATGTCGTTAAGTTAGCAGTGCTATCAGAGTCTGACCTGAGTGGGCGGAGACGTTCCCATAGGCCGAGGTCCACAGCGACGAAAACTCGTTCAGTGCGCGTTGACTTTGAAGCTCTGGAAATCGGGTCTTATGTAGTCCACGACACTCACGGGGTCGCAATCTATCAGGGCATGACCAAGCGATCATTAGCTGGCGCGGAACGAGACTACTTGCTTTTAGAGTTCAAGGGTTCAGATAAAATCTACGTTCCTACCGAGCAGGTTTCGTTAATTACTCCGTACATGGGGGGTGAAAAGCCTACTTTATCGCGTCTAGGAGGATCTGATTGGCAGGTTACTAAGGCGAGAGCTCGGAAGGCTGCTCAAGAGATTGCACAGGAACTAGTAGTTCTGTATCAAAAACGTATAGTCTCTGATGGACATGCATTTGCCAGTGACTCTCCTTGGCAAGTTGAGATTGAGGACCGCTTTCCTTATGAACTTACTCGAGACCAGCAGAGAGCGATCGTAGATGTAAAACAAGATATGGAGAGTTCCAAACCGATGGATCGCCTGGTTTGCGGTGATGTCGGCTTCGGTAAGACGGAGATTGCGATTCGCGCCGCTTATAAGGCGGTGCAGGACTCTAAACAAGTCGCAGTGCTTGTTCCAACGACGTTGCTTGCTCAACAGCACTATCAGACGTTTTTAGACCGATTTGAAGGACAACCAGTGAACGTTGCTATGCTCTCTCGATTCTTAACTACCAAAGAGTCGAAAGATGTAGTTAAGGGAATTGCAGACGGATCCGTCGATTTGGTCATCGGAACTCATCGCTTGCTGGCAAAGGACCTTCATTTTAAAGATTTGGGACTTCTGGTCATCGATGAAGAGCAGCGATTTGGAGTGAATCATAAGGAGCAGATCAAGCAGTTGAAGACCGGCGTTGACGTGCTAACGCTAACTGCTACTCCGATTCCGCGAACTTTAGAGATGTCACTTACTGGCATAAGAGATCTCTCACTTTTGCGAACCCCTCCTAAGCGCAGACAACCAATTCTTACGCATGTAGGTCCTTATGATGCACTTGCCGTTTCGGAAGCGATCCGTAGGGAATTAATTCGAGAGGGTCAAGTATTCTTCGTCCATAATCGAGTAAGAGATATTGAGATAGTGGCCCAAAAACTGAGGGAGCTAGTTCCAGAGGCAAGAGTCGCTGTCGCACACGGGCAGATGGACGAGAGCCTATTAGAGCAGGTGATTATTGACTTCTGGGAAGGATCATACGATGTCTTGGTCTGTACTACGATCATCGAATCAGGTATTGATATGCCTACAGTGAATACTTTAGTCGTTGATCGAGCCGATATGTTGGGCTTGGGACAACTGCATCAGATAAGAGGTCGAGTAGGCCGATCGGGTTTGCGAGCCTACGCTTACCTGTTTTATCCGGAGTCAGAGCAAGTATCTGACCTGGCATATGAACGTTTGAAGACGATATCGGAGAACGTAGAGCTTGGATCGGGGTACCGAATCGCCATGCGTGATCTTGAGATAAGAGGAGCTGGTAACCTGCTGGGTGAAAGCCAAAGTGGACATATGGCGGCTGTCGGCTACGACCTCTACGTCAAGATGGTGAAAGAGGCTGTTGCAGAGCTAAATGGTCAACCTATTGAAAAAGCCGTCGCGCTCCCTAGCGTTGACGTTCCTATAGACGTGTATATTCCCGAGTCATATATAGATCGAGCTGACTTGCGCTTGGATCTGTACTCCCGATTTGCTCGTGTGACGTCCCTACAAGATGTCGACGATCTTGAGGCTGAACTTTCTGACCGGTTTGGAGAACCTCCCATTTTTGTGAAGAATCTCGTGGGCTTAGTTAGGCTTCAAGTGAGGCTTTTATTAATTGGTGTGAAAGAACTGTCTGTCACCAGAAAGGTTGGTTCATTGGGGTTCGAACTCAAGGTCTCGCCTGTGGAGCTTCCACGGTCTCGCAGCGTTCGACTGAAAAGGCTCTATCCTCGAGCACTCATGAAGGATAACCTTAAGGAGATAGTAGTCCCGCTTGAGTCAAAGGCAGTGTCGTTGGAGCTCATCGAGAAGTTCTGCGTGGAGATCCTCTTCTGTGAAACGGTGACGGCAGTCTAGGTTAGAATCTATCTTTGACAAAGAACCGTGAAGACTTAGTTGCGGGTTGAATGATTTTGTCAAGTATCCTTTGTCTTTATCAAGCGGTCTTTGATGTACGGGAATCGCTATGAGGTCGTTAGAAGGGAGTTGTGTGAGGTTTAGATATCTAAAAGAAGTTGTCCTTACTGCTGGAGCAGGTGTTTTGTTATCAGCTTGTTCTGTTTCACCGTACGCAGCCAAAGTCAATGGAACGGTTATAACCCAAGGGGAACTTATCAACGAACTAAAGTCAGTGGCATTGAACAAATCTTTTGTGGCACAGCTAGAAAAATCCCAAGGCTCGATCTACGGCTCTGGCTCTGGAACCTTTTCTTCTACTTTTACTGCGGAGATATTAAATAGACGTATCTCGATCACGTTGATCAATGAGGCATTGGATCGTCTTCATCTCAAAGTGAGCCCATCCGCTCTTGCAGTGGCGTACCCCGTTGCATCAGCAGGGTTCGGTGGTGCAACGGTTTTTGCGGGGTTTCCCAAGGCTTACCAAGCTCAACTAATCTCGGATACCGCAGCTGTAAATACACTTGAATCTCATCTAGCGGGGAAAGTGCTGACATCTTCGACAATAAATAGTTACTACAATCAACATGTTGGTTCCTTTACAGAGTACTGCAGTTCTGATATCTTGGTTTCGACTCAATCACAGGCTAGTTCTTTGGCTTCTCAAATATCGAAGGGCGCTTCGTTCTCTACGATTGCGAAAAAGTACTCTAAAGATACGAACACCGCTGCGAACGGAGGTGTGTTAGGTTGTGGATTGTTGTCGCAGTATACCTCGGCTTTTGGGTCAACCTTTACGTCAGCGGTGTCGGCTCTTGGAGTGAACCAAGTCTCCAAACCGTTCAAGGGCGGCCAAGGATGGTACTTGGTGGAGGTCACGTCCAAGCCTGTCGTGCCTGAAGCGCAGGCCGTACCGTCGATCGTATCTCAGCTACTTGGTTCCCAAGCTCCTACTAAGCTAGCGCAGTACGTGCAGAGTTTCGCAAAGTCGTCTTCGGTGTATGTAAACCCAGCCTATGGGAGTCTCTCGTTAGCCAATGGTCAGGTTGCAGTACTGCCACCGTCACAGCCCTCGTCTGTGGCTCAAAAAGGGTTCTTCCCTACTCCATCTTAAGGTAAACAGGTTAGAGGTGACGACCTACTAACGTTTTGAAGATGAGTGATGGGAAAGTCAATATTGTTGGTCTAGGTCCTGGTAGTAGTGATCTCTTGAACGTTGGGATCAGAGATCAGATCGAACGAGCGGACTTGGTGTACCTTCGAACTGTTCGGCATCCTAGCGCTGAGACTTTTCTTATGTGGTGTCGCGAGTATGAAAAGGAAGTAGTCTTCCTTGATTATCTTTATGAGTCGGCAGAGAGTTTTGATCAGGTCTACGACGAGATTGTCGATCGTGTCGCAAAGGACGTCGAATCTGGCCTATCGATTCTTTATGCCGTGCCAGGATCTCCAAACGTGGGCGAGCAGACTGTTGCGAAGCTACGAGGTCGGCGCGAGCTGAATGTAGAAGTTCATCCGTCCCTTTCCTTTTTGGACCTTGCCTGGACGGCCCTTAACCTAGATCCAATAGATGGCGTGACCATAGCAGATTGTCACGATCTGTTGACCGATACAGGATGTTTTACTGGTTCGGTACTTGTTATGCAATGTTTCTCGTCGGATCTTGTGGACGAACTAATGACGCTTGCGGAGGAGAGGAACTCTCAAGCCACTGTCCTTTATCACTTGGGACTCCCCGATGAAATTGTTAGTGCGGTGGCGAATTTTGAGTGGCCGCTAGCGAGCGAACCAGATCACTTAACCTCAATCTTTGTGGGAGATTTCAAGAATCCGTTGCCGAAACTCGGAAAACTTTGGGAGACTATTCGTATACTCAGAGTCCGATGTCCCTGGGATGCAGAGCAGACTCACCAGAGCCTTTCGAGGCACCTTCTAGAAGAAAGCTATGAGGTTGTCGAGGCGATCGACGAGATATCTACTGCTACTAATGAGGGGATGGATGCAGCAATGGGTCACCTTCAAGAAGAGCTGGGCGATATCCTAATTCAGGTGCTTTTCCACTCGAACTTGGCTCGAGAAGCAGGCTGGTTTTCTATTGACGATGTGGCGAACTCTACTGACAATAAGTTGCGATTTCGACACCCCCATGTGTTCGGAGATGTTCAAGTAACCTCTTCAGCGGAGGTGGTTTCCAACTGGGAACAACTAAAGCGTGTGGAGAAGTCTCGTTCTTCGGTTCTCGATGGAGTCTCAATGGCTCTGCCGACCACTATTAAAGTTGAGAAATTGTACAGAAAGTTTAAGAGTCTTGGAGGCGATCTCGCGTTACTAAGAAGACACTCCGATGAGGTGGTGTCGCGCTTTGCCGATCGTGAAGCAGTCAATAATCTCTACGCTGCAGCTTTGGATGCTTTAGAGTCAAAGGTCGATCTAGATAGCCTGTTTAGGGTAATCTCCAAAGTGATAGTCGACGAGGTGATGACTTTGGAGGGAAAGTCTAATGTTTGAGCACGTCTGTAGATAATCGATTCAGGTCTTGCCGTATTGAATGTGTCGTAGCTGCGGACTAGGATCAAACCTCATGAGTGTTTAGTTAGGAGTCGTGACGTGTCAAACTTTCAAATCGTCGATGTTCATGCATTGGAGGTTCTAGATTCACGAGGCAACCCGACGGTACGCGTTGAGGCGCGTCTGAGCGGTGGTGCGAAGGGCAAGGCAACAGTACCTTCAGGTGCATCCACTGGGAAACTTGAGGCTGTTGAACTTCGTGACGGTGGTCAACGTTATGGCGGTAAAGGGGTTGAAAAAGCAGTCTCTAATGTGAACTCTGAGATCCGCGACGCGATTTTGGGGATGGATTCTCGACGCCAAAGAGAGATCGACTACAAGATGATCGATCTAGATGGAACTCACAACAAAGGACGATTGGGTGCAAACGCTATTTTAGGTGTCTCGTTAGCAGCGGCTAAGGCTGCTGCTAACGAGTTAAAGATCCCTCTCTATCGTTATCTTGGGGGATTGTCCTCTGGAGTCCTCCCCGTTCCTTTTATGAACGTCATAAACGGAGGTGTGCACGCTGATAACAACTTGGATCTCCAAGAGTTTATGATAGTTCCTCACGGCGCCAAGAGTTTCTCAGAGGCGTTACGCTGGGGAGCCGAGGTCTATCATGCCTTAAAAAGCGTCCTTAAGGAGCGGTCGTTATCGTCGTTAGTGGGCGATGAAGGTGGATTCGCCCCAAATTTAAACACGAACGAAGAGGCTTTAGAGCTACTTTCTATTGCAATAAGTGCCGCTGGTCGCAAAGTTGGCGAGGAGATCTCATTGGCATTGGATCCGGCTTCTTCGGAGTTCTATAAAGACGGTGCCTATCATCTAAGAGGAGAAGACCGAGTTCTTTCTAGTGAGGAGATGGTCTCTTATTGGGAGTCTCTTGTCGATAGGTATGAGATTGTGTCATTGGAAGATGCCATGGCTGAAGATGACTGGGACGGTTGGTCGCGATTAACTGAGAGAGTCGGCTCAAAAATTCAGTTGATAGGTGACGATCTGTTTGTAACAAACCCAGAGAGACTGAAGATAGGTATAGACAAGTCCGTAGCCAACTCAATTCTGATTAAGCTAAACCAAATAGGGAGTATAAGCGAAACTTTAGAGACAGTTGAGATGGCTCATAGGGCTGGCTATACAGCGGTGATCTCTCACAGGTCCGGAGAGACTGAGGACACTACTATAGCCGACCTAGCGGTCGCTTTAAATGCTGGTCAAATAAAGACGGGTGCACCTGCAAGATCTGATAGAGTCTCTAAGTACAACCGCCTACTTGAGATCGAGTACGAGCTTGCCGATCAATGTAGATTCGCTGGAGGAAGGGGTTGGTTGCGGTAATGACAAAGAGACTCCGTAAGAGACTAGCCTTAGCGGCAACTTTGGTTGTAGCAGCCGGAGTCTACTTTGGATTCGTATTTCCGACGGGGGAGTTCATGGCGGAGCGCACACAACTTCAAAGTGCTCAAGGTGAGCTTCAGGCGTTGGAGCGGACTAATAAGCAGCTCCAGGCTACGGTAGGACGCTATGAGAGCCCCACGTTCTTAGATAAGCTTGCTCGAGAGGAGTTTGGTCTAATAAGACCAGGAGAGTTCTCGTATCAGATCATGCCTGGTAGTTCTCTCTATGTTCCACCGTCTGGCAAGGGGAGTTCTCCCGCACCTCTTCCTGGTTGATGACATCACCAAGTGAAACGTAGAAGATGGCCCCCGGTATGTTCATTTCCAAGGTGCAAGCCGGTGTCACGACCGACCTAGCTTGAGATTGACTCCGTTCATATTTTTAAAGTTTTTAGGAAGGACTTCTCTTTGTCGATTCTCGGTAATAAGGTGCTTCGTCTCGAAGACCCTAAGCTATTGACGGTCGGTGGGACGTATGTAGGAGATCTTCAACAAGACTCAATGCTTCATATCTGCTACGTCACTTCGACTATTGCACATGCAAGAATTCTAACTATCGACGTTACCGAGGCCGCTTCGATGCCCGGGGTGGTGGCGATCTATAGCGAATCGGATTTAGACCTAGTGCCGATGACGTCAAGGTTTCGGGACAAACCCTCAATGGATCGTCCATTTCTTGCCAAAGATCGGGTCCGATTTGTGGGTGAACCAGTAGTTATGGTTGTGGCGACGAGTCAAGAAGCCGCAGTAGACGCGGGGGAGGTGGTCTTTGTCGACTATGAACCACTACCTGTAGTCATCGATCCAGAATGGGCACTTAGTTCTGACGTAGTTATCTATGACGAAGTGGGCTCAAATGTCGTGACGTCATTTGGCGAGATAAGCGGTGACTCGTTTTTTGATGACTCCGATATAGTCGTCACTTTGAAGGTAGTAAATCAGCGATTAGCCCCCGCTCCTTTGGAGGTTAGGGCCGCAATGGCGTATGTGGACGATAACGGACGTCTTGTGTTTTATGCGTCAACCCAAACTCCGCACTCAGTTAAGACTCAACTAGCTCGCTCTCTTGGACTGGATCCAGCTCAAGTCCATGTTATCACACCCGATGTCGGCGGAGGTTTTGGAGCTAAAGCAACTCAGTACCCCGAAGAGATCCTGGTTGGCTGGGTGGCTTTGAAGCTAGGTCGTGCAGCAAGGTGGGTCGAGACACGCAGTGAAAATATGGTTGGCCTAGGCCACGGTCGAGCTCAAGTACAGAACCTAACCCTTGGGACTAGGGCTGATGGAACGATTGTAGCCTATCGAATCGATGTTATTCAGGACTCAGGAGCCTACCCAAATATCGGTGCTTTTTTACCGGTCCTTACCAAGACTATGGCGTCGGGGGTCTACCAGATACCCAAGATTGAGTTTCGTTCGACGTCGGTAGTCACCAATACGACTCCAGTCGTATCTTATCGGGGTGCAGGGCGACCGGAAGCTACCGAAGCACTGGAGAGAATCATCGACGTTTTGGCTCGTCGACTAGGCATGGACCCTGCAGACGTGCGAAAGAAGAATTTGGTCCCCAAAGATGCATTTCCTTACGAAACGGGAACGGGTGCTACTTACGATGTTGGAGACTATCGTGGGGCTCTTGATCTGCTACTAGATCACGCCCATTACAACGAACTTCGTCTTGAACAAAAAAGACGAATTGTCGACTCGCCGAAGAACCTTCTTGGACTTGGAGTATCCGTCTACGTCGAGATTACAAACCCTTTCCCCAGTACGGAGTTTGGTGGTGTAGAACTCGTCAAGGACGGTGGACTTCTAATAAGATCCGGCACTTCCCCTCATGGACAAGGACATAGAACCGCTTGGTCAATGGTTGCCTCGGAGATTTTTGGCATCTCGCTCGAAAAGATTGAGGTGGTGACTGGTGATACCGACGTTGTTCCTCGTGGAGTCGGTACCTTCGGCTCAAGATCTTTGCAGCTTGGCGGAGCCGCAGTTCACGAAGCCTCTCTAAGTGTGTTTGAAATGGTGAAGGAGATCGCCGCTGAGATCTTGGAGGCTAATCCGAGTGACCTTGTGGTTACTCCTGACGGAGATGGACTGAACGTAGTGGGTGTTCCCACTTCAAAGGTTACATACTCGGAGATCTACGAAAAGGCGACTGCTGGCGGAAAGAAGGTGTCCCACGAACTTGACTTTTCTGAGGTAAACTCTACTTTCCCATTCGGCGCTCATCTTGCTGTAGTCGATGTGGACATAGAGACCTGTAAGGTTGAACTCAAGAGATTTATTGCGGTGGACGACGCCGGAAGAATCGTCGCACCGTTACTAGCTGAAGGGCAAGTGCATGGTGGAATCGCCCAGGGCGTTGCCCAAGCTCTGCTAGAGGAGTTCTCTTATGACCGAAACGGAAATCCACAGACGGGCAACCTCTCCGTCTACTCATTTATTTCCGCGGCTGAGCTACCTAATTTTGAACTCTTGCATCAGGAGACTCCGACGTATTTAAATCCCTTGGGCGCAAAGGGAATCGGTGAGTCCGGGACAATTGGATCTACGCCAGCGGTTCACAATGCAATCCTAGACGCCTTGGCGCCTCTCGGTGTAGAGCATATCGACATGCCGCTTACTCCCCAAAAGTTGTGGTCGGCTTTGTCGAAGTGATTCGTTCGTCGATGTTGGCCCACTTGAAACTGTCCTCTGAATTTTGCTTTATCAAGCCACTGGAGATCAGCGATCCTCACGCCTAAAGCTATGGACTAACAAGGTGAGACTTGTAGCCAACTTTTAGCGTGCATCGAGATCGGAAGTCGGTCGCGCCTCAAACGGGAAGCAAAGCATTGTTCAAGGTAAGCGTCGACTGACTTGACAGGCAGCGCTCTCTCACTTGACTTGGCTGGTGAAGAGTCAACCTTTGAAGAGATGGCAAACTTGAGTTCTTGGAGATGAACTACCGTCCGACTATGAATTTGTCGAAGCTCTCACTTCAGAGATCGTGGATACATGCGCTCGCGTTTGCTCCTAGCTCCACTTTCGTTCAAGTGACAGACAAATAAGAGGTCGCTCGACTCCCCACCCTCACACACTGGGTTTTGTGCTACCGTTTGATCATGAATTAGTACTGCCCTGGACTGGGATCTTATTCTTAGAAGTTGAAAGCTGCTCTATAGAAAGTTTCAAGATGACAAGGGTTTTCGCCGACCCGGATCTACTGTACCGCATACTGTTGAAAGGTATGTTGGACTTTGGTATCCTCTTGGTGGTCTAAGTTGAATCCTTAGCCATTTCGAGAGGATTAAAGTGTCTGAGCGAAACGATGTAGTGTTACCGGATCTTCCCCCTATGGTCAGAGATAGTCGCCTAGTAGACGTGAAACTGGGTTGCTCTGGTCGATTGGTGATATCTAATTTGAAGGAGTACAAGGATCTCTATGAGCGTTCCATAGATGATGTCGGCGGCTATTGGGCAAGCGTGGCGAATGAGCTAGATTGGACAGCCAATTGGCCTCCGAAGGAGACCCTGGTTGGAAGCTTTGGCGAAGGTTTCCAATTCTTCCCAGGTTCTGAGATGAATGTAAGTGCCAACTGTATCGACAGACATGCAAAGATAGCTCCAGATAGAACTGCAATTATTTGGATCGATGAGGACGGCGGCGAGAGAGTTTGGAGTTATAAAAACCTCTTAGATGAAACGACGAAGTTCGCGAAAGTACTTGAATCCCGCGGAGTCCGTAAAGGTGATGTCGTCGCTATTTACCTTCCAAATCTTCTTGAGACGTTTGCTGCCGTTCATGCATGTTTTCGTTTAGGTGCTATCTACAACGTAATATTTTCGGGGTTTTCTGCGAGAGCTTTAGCGGATCGAGTCTCAGACACAGGGGCTAAAGTCGTGGTGACAGCGGACGAGGCAGTTAGAAAAGGGCGCAAACTTCCTCTCAAGGCAACTCTGGATTCAGTTTTAGATGAGCTCTCAAGTGTTGAGACGGTGTTTGTCGTTAGGCGTACCGGAAACGTAGAGGTACCGATGCGACCTGGTCGTGATCTGTACTGGGACGAGGCACTAGCAGGAGTAGAGACAGAATTTGATCCGGTTCCAATGGAAGCTAACGAGCCTGGTTTCATTATTTATACGTCAGGTACTACGGCTAAACCCAAAGGCCTCGTGCATAGCGGCGTAGGGTTTTTGATAGGTACTTATCATAACGTAAAGATGTCGCTAGATATCAGCCCCAACGATGTCTACTGGTGTACTGCCGACACTGGATGGCTCACCTTTCCCATTTTTGAGCTTGTTGGAGGGCTTGCTCATGGAGCGACGATGGTGGCTTACGAGGGAGCTCTGGACTTTCCAGATCCAGATAGATTCTATGAAATTGTAGAAAAGTATCGAATTAATAAGGTCTTCACTGCTCCTACGTTGCTTCGGATGTTAGCGCGTTATGGGGAGAGGTGGCTAAGAGATAGAGATCTTTCTACTTTAGAGTTGGTAGCACTTGTGGGTGAGCCACTTGATGCAAAGACTTGGCACTGGGTGCAAGATAACTTGGGACATGGTTCGTTAGAGATTAACAATACTTATGGACAAAGTGAAACTGGGAGTGCTTGGATCTCGTCGGTGGTTGGGGTAACACCTGCAAAACCGGGATCATGCGGTATGGCGCTTCCAGGTCATGCATTTGCGATTCTCGACGATGACGGTAAAGAGGTGGATGTCGGGAAAGTCGGCTATCTCGTGATTACCGAACCGTTCCCGACCATGTGTAGAACAATCTGGAGAGACTCTGCCCGCTATGTCGCTCAGTACTTCTCTCGACTAGGTCGTGATCGCTACGATACTGCCGATGCCGCTTTGGTGGATGAAGATGGACATGTTTGGGTTGTTGGGCGTGTGGATGGTGTGATAAATGTCTCTGGCCATCGTCTCTCAACGATGGAGATGGAGAGTGCCCTACTGTCGTTGCCTGGAGTGGGAGAAGCCGCAGTGGTGGGTGTCGAGGATAGAACGAAGGGCCAGGTTCCTATAGGCTTTGTCACCTTGACTCAAGGAGCGTCCGGGATCACTGAGAAGACCTTAGTGGAACAGTTGGTAAAAGAAATCGGCCCGATTGCCAGACCTGAAAACGTCTATATCCTTTCTGCGATGCCGAGAACGCGATCAGGAAAAATCGTTCGACGACTGCTTCGTGATATTGTGGTCGAAGGGGATTCAAAAGGCGATGTTACAGGCCTTGAAGACGCTGAGGTATTAGACAAGATTCGAAGTGAACTAAGAGGCGAATCTTGACGCTATAGAGCAATTAGGGGATAAATGAAGACTACATATCGCACGTGGCGATAATGGTAACAAATCGGGGGCGTAGTTACATAACTCTGGAAATTGTGGTAGTTTCACATATGAAGCGATGAAGTTCCTAATACTGATGAGAAGGGGAGGGCTGCCGGGATGAAAGTCTCGATGAAGATAAATGGAGTTGATTACGAAAAAGACGTTGAACCCCGCCGTCTTTTGGTTCATTTTATTCGAGAGGACGCTGGTCTCACAGGTACGAACGTGGGTTGCGATACGTCATCATGCGGGGCCTGTACGGTCTTGATGAACGGTGAGTCCATAAAGTCTTGTACGGTACTGGCCGTTCAAGCAGAAGCTGCCGAAATCCAGACGATTGAGGGTTTGGCGGAACCAGACGGAACCTTGCATCCGCTACAGAGAGCATTTCAAGAGTGTCATGGACTCCAATGTGGCTACTGTACTCCGGGAATGGTTATGGCCTCGCTCTCACTTATCAAAGAGAACACATCCTTGGATGAGCAGGCTGTTAGACGTGGACTCGAAGGAAACCTATGTAGGTGTACCGGTTATCACAATATCATCAAGGCTGTCCTACAGGCGGCAGACGAGATGGGGGTAAAGGCGTGACAAAGATAGCAGAGCATGATATGTCGGTAATAGGCAAGAAAGTTCTTCGGCGAGAGGACCCAGCGTTACTTTCTGGAGAGTCTAAGTTTGTAGCTGACCTAGAGGCCCCAGGAGTTCTGAACATATTTGTTTTACGTTCTTCTGTGGCAAATGCGCGAATTCGATCGATAAACGTTCAGCGAGCGAAGGAAGCGAAAGGTATAGTAGCTGTCTATACAGCGGCGGACCTTGAATCTGAATGGGCTGCTCCCATGCCTTGCGCTTGGCCGGTGACGGCAGATATGAAGAATCCCGCACACTATCCTCTTGCCAAAGATACGGTGCGATATGTGGGAGATGGCATTGCTGTTGTAGTTGCTCATAGCACGGAGGAGGCTGCCGATGCTGCCTCTCTGATCGAAGTCGACTATGAAGAACAGCCGGTCGTAATAGATCTAGAAGAAGCGCTTTCCGGTCGACATCTGGTGCATGAGTCCCTTGGAACTAATGTGAGTTACGTTTGGGAGTTGAATCCCAATCCAGTGGGACTGGAGAAGGCTTTTACTGAGGCAAAATATGTAGTGAGCGAGCGTTACGTTCAGCAAAGGCTCATTCCGGCTGCTATGGAACCTAGAGGTGTGCTTGCAGTGCCGTCGCCTATGGGTGGAGACTACACCTTGTACTCAGCGACCCAGGTTCCTCACATACTCAAGGTTATGGCGGCTCTTACACTTGGAATCTCGGAGACAAAACTAAGGGTCATCGCTCCTTCAGTCGGAGGAGGATTTGGATCCAAACTAAATGTCTATGCCGAGGAACTCATCTGTCTTGCACTTTCTAGAAAGCATCGGCTACCAGTTAAATGGGTCGAAGAGCGTTCTGAAGGTGGTCAAGCAACGATTCAGGGGCGAGGACAAGTTCAATACATGGAACTTGCGGCAGACGCTGATGGAAAGCTTCTAGGAGTACGTGTAAACCTGATTGCGGACATGGGGGCATATCTTCAGCTGGTTACTCCTGGTATTCCTCTTTTAGGTGCATTTTTGTACCATGGCGTATACCATGTTGCCAACTATGGGTTTAAAGCTACGGGCGTATTTACAAACAAGACGCCTACGGACGCCTACCGAGGAGCTGGACGGCCTGAAGCAACCTATGCAATAGAGAGAGCAATGGATGCCCTGGCAAAGAAGGTTGGAGTTGACTCGGCCGAGATTCGCCGTAGAAACTTGATCCAACCTGAGCAGTTTCCATATAACTCTCCTGCTGGACTTATTTTTGACTCGGGAGACTATCCGAAAAACTTTGAAATGGCACTTGAAAAGCTTGGTTACTCAAAGCTGAGAGAAGAACAAGCTCAACGGAGATTACAGAGTTCGACGAAAAATCTTGGGATCGGAATCTCGTTCTTTGTTGAGATGTGCGGTCTGGCTCCATCTCGAGTTTTAGCATCTTTGAATTACTCTGCTGGTGGATGGGAGTCTGCAACGGTCCGGATTCTTCCGACCTCTAAGATTCAAGTGGTAACCGGCACTTCTCCTCATGGACAGGGTCACGAGACGTCGTGGGCCATGATTGTCGCCGACAAACTTGGAGTGCCGATTGAAGATATTGAGGTGCTGCACTCCGATACTGCAATTGCACCGCATGGTATGGACACCTACGGGTCAAGATCGCTTTCAGTTGGTGGGACGGCGGTTCATTTGGCCACTGAGAGGGTACTCGACAAGGCTAGGAAGCTTGCTGCTCACCAGCTTGAGGTGTCGGAGGAGGATCTTGATTACGGAGCGGGAGCATTTAGCGTAAAAGGTGCACCAGAGAAAGTCATGCCACTCGCAGGTGTAGCCTTCGAAGCATTTACCGCACACAACCTACCAGAGGGAATGGAACCCAACTTGGAAGCAAGTATTAGTTGGGATCCACCGAACTTTACCTTCCCATACGGAACCCACCTTGCAGTGGTGGAGGTTGACTCCGAGACCGGCAAGGTGGAGCTTATGCGCTATCTATCGGTGGATGACTGTGGGAACCAGATAAATCCGATGATTGTAGAGGGACAGATCCACGGTGGAATTGCGCAAGGTGTGGCTCAAGCTCTTTATGAAGAGGCCGTCTATGACGAGTCGGGTAACTTGTTGAACCCGTCTTTAGCTGACTACCTAGTTCCGTCTGCAGCGGAGATGCCGAACTTTGAACTAGGACAGACTGTGACCCCAAGCCCAACAAACCCCCTCGGAGTAAAAGGTATTGGAGAGGCTGGGACTATAGCTTCGACACCTGCTGCCATAAACGCTGTAGTTGATGCTTTAAGTCACTTAGGTGTAACCAACATTGACATGCCGGCAAGCCCAGAGCGAGTGTGGCGAGCGATTCAAAGCGCCAAAGGATGATTTGATAACGGTATTAGTGAGAAAGGCAAGAATTTGTATCCTGCGAAGTTTGAGTACGTAAGAGCTTTAGACGTCGCTGACGCCTTAGCCAAGATAAGCTCTGATGAAGACGCGAAGTTTTTAGCTGGTGGTCACTCGCTTGTGCCACTTATGAAGTTTCGATTGGCGACTCCATCTCTGTTAGTTGATATTAGCCAGCTTCAGGAGTTGGCTTATGTAAAAGATGAGGGGGATTATGTGGCGATCGGTGCTCTTACCCGCCACCACGACGTAGAGCGCTCGGGTATTTTGCAGTCCCATGTTCCGATTCTCCCTCATGTGGCCGGGATGGTTGGAGATCCTCAGGTGCGCCACCGAGGCACAATAGGTGGATCAGTGGCACACGGGGATGGAGCGTCGGACCTCCCAGCAGCACTTCTTGCTCTTGATGCCACGATGGTCGCGACTGGCAGCGTAGGACAAAGGGAGATTCCTGCCAAGAACTTTTTCAAAGGATTCTTGGAGACAGACCTTAGTCCAGATGAGATCCTGACAGAGATTAGAGTGCCTAAAGGTACCAAGGCATGGTCGTACAAGAAGTTTAATCGACGTGCCCAAGACTGGGCGATTGTCGGCGTTGCCGCGGTGAAAAATGGGTCTACTAAGGTAGCGTTTGTCAATATGGGTTCTTCCCCCTTAAGATCTACGGGATGTGAGGGAGCACTCAATAAAGGTGCCTCAATAACAGAGGCTGCAGAACTAGCTACAGAGGGGATTGATCCTCCCTCGGACTTAAACGCAACGTCAGAGTTTCGTATTCACTTAGCTAAAGTACTTACAAGGCGCGCCCTTGAAGAGATGGAAGGCTAACTGATGATTATGTTTTTGAGCCCCGGGCTAGGCTCGGGGCTCAAACGTTTTTTGAGTCCTTGGTTGTTTAGAAAATGGAGTCAGATTGAGCTTTAATGAGGCGAGTAGAGGTGTTTCAACTAGCTATTTTGGAGTGAAGAACCCTAACGAGCTTGTTGAGCAACTGGATAAGCAAAACTACTTAGCCGACGATGGTATGGGAACTGCACTATTCCTTGCCCTTGCATTAGAACGCCCACTGTTGTTGGAAGGTGATGCTGGTGTCGGAAAGACCGAGGTTGCAAAGGTCCTTTCTTCGTGGCTAGATGTCCCATTAATTCGACTTCAGTGTTATGAGGGAATAGATGTATCCCAAGCTGTCTATGAGTGGGACTACGCTCGACAGCTTCTGCATATTCGGGCCGCTGAAGTCCTTGGCAGCAAAGGTGTGAATTCAAACGTCGGTGGAGTGGAAGATGAGCTGTTTTCGGAGCGATTCTTGGTGAGGAGACCACTTTTAAAGGCTTTGGACGCGAGCAACTACGTTGAAAGGGATGGTGAAGTATTTCCCCCTGTGCTACTGATAGACGAGATAGATCGGGCTGACGATGAGTTCGAAGCGTATCTCTTAGAGATATTATCTGAAAATGCTGTAACTATTCCAGAACTAGGAACCGTGTCTTCACTTCGTGCTCCGATCACGGTGATAACCTCCAA
>JAJYHJ010000016.1 GCA_021784785.1 Actinomycetes bacterium
TCGCTATCAGGCACGATTCCAGAGTTTTTAACTACTGTTGCTTATGACATTTTGGACGATTAGGAGGACCGACGGCACGCTCTTTTATCCGAGGAAGGCATCCGGCGTTGTACTCTAGTTAATTCAAAGATATTTTTTAGGGCCCGCAGTAAGTTAGTACGAGCGTAGCATGCTTGAGGCACGGAGGCCAGCGATGAGTCGCTGGCTCGATTCTTCGGTATCCTCCTTTTTCATCTAAATGAGCTTCAACGTAGAGTTGCCGTTGGTGCAGTGGCGGATGTCCTCGGACCTGGGAACAACACAGAAGTAGCGACTGCAACTCAGATGAGCCGTAATACCATCATCAAATCTGTTTCTGAAGTGAGGTGAGAGATGGTATTGATCCCACATCCCCTCTCAGGACATCTGGTGGGGATACAGACCTCTTAGGGAAAAACAGCCCAGTCTCCTAAAAGCTTTGGATGAACTCATCCACCCAAGTACCCGTGGTAGTTGAATGTTGTATCTCCACTGGACGTCAAAGTCGACCAATAACTTAGCAGCTGAACTACAAGTACAAGGTTTCAAGGTCTCACTGATACCGTTGCAGAGATACTGAAGAGCCTCGGATATTGACTACCAGCACCACTAAAGGGAAGAGAAGGTACAAACCATCCCGACTGAGACCGCCAGTTCGAATATCTCAACTCCCAAGTGGCAAGCCATACAGAAGATTATCAACCAGTGATATCCGTTGATACCAAAAAGAAAGAGCTGGTGGGAGAGTTGTCTAACGGTGGAGCTAAGTACCATCGCCTCGGAGAGTCGACCAAGGTAGATGTCCATGGTTTTGTCGACCAAGAACTAAAAAGGGCAGTTCCCTGCCGGGAGTGAGAAGCTATGACTTGATCGCACTAGAGAATCTAAAGATAAAGAACATGACTAAATCAGTTAAGGGAACGATCCAGAATCCAGGCAAGAATGTCGCTCAGAAAGCTGGTCTCAATCGGGTTATTCTTGAACAGAGCTGGTCACTGTTTAAAAAGCGACTGACCGATAAGGCTACCAACGCCACTACTCCAGTCGAAGTCATCACAATCAATCCTGCATTTACGAGTATGCGTTGTTCCAAGTGTGGTCACACGAACAAAACAAATCGCAAGAGTCAAGCTATCTTTTGTTGTAAGGCGTGCGGCTACACAAATAACGTCAACGTAAATGCAGCTAAGAACATAATCTCAACCGCCGTAGGACATACGGTCTCTGGACGTGGAGGAATATCGCACGCTAGGTCTAACAAAAGACACAGCACGACCCGATGAAGCGTCAACCAACCAGGGCCGCATGAGCGACCCAGGAAGCTCCGTCCTTCAAGGCCGACAGGATGTCACCAAGCACTTACTTCATAATCGCCGGAGCCATTCGTACTAGAATCGCTCCATGGCCATAGGAGTGCATCTGGACCGCCATAACCTTGCCCCCGAAGAACTGAGCACATACACCCTGAGTGCATCAAGTGCCCAGCGTCGGCGCTGGATTCACTTGAGCCTGACTTTCGTAGGTCCACTCAAGCGTGTTTGAATTTGCCAATATGTCGTGCATCGGAATGTTTTAGGCTCAAAGATTAACAAGAGCGTCTGCACGAGAACTACACGGAGTCGTCCAACTGTTGGATAGCGGCTGGTTCGCTGACTCAAGGAGATCTTGGAAAAGGCGAAAAGGTGTTGACTAAGACGAATTGTTGGTTCTTGTCTGACTTTAGGTTCTGGTATCAATGTTTGGGAGCAGTCTGTCAATAAGTGGGCGAATTAAGACAAAATTTTCCGAGGTGAAATGCAGTATGATAGAGCCACCGAAGATGACGCCCACATTGATGTGCTCGAACTAATGAGAAAAATCTTGGCGAAATGTCGTTTTTGAAGGTGGCGAAGGTGTTCGGTGGCTGCATCGTTGTTAATTGGAAAGGATGGTTATGAGTAGGGAGCCTATTGGACCTCCAAATGCGCTAGTAAGTCCGAGGTTTGCAACATCGGCAACTTTTGCTCGGCTACCGTCCACCATGGAGGTGGAAGATCCGGACATCGTTGTGTTGGGGGTGCCATTCGATAGCGGCGTCTCTTACAGACCCGGAGCTCGCTTTGGGCCGACCTCAATCCGACAGGGATCGAAGTTGCTGAGACCATTCAATCCTGCACTTCATACTTATCCTTTTTCAAGTGTCCAGGTAGCCGATGATGGAGACGTAGGAGTCAATCCATTTAACATTGAGGAGGCGCTGCTGCAGGTTGAATCTCAAGCCACTTGTCATGTGGAGAAAGGTCGTAAGCTCCTTACCCTTGGTGGTGATCATACGGTTGCGCTTGCGCTATTGCGAACGATGTCGAAAAAGTACGGACCTGTCGCATTAGTGCATTTTGATGCTCACTTGGATACCTGGGATACATATTTTGGCGCACCCTACACCCATGGAACTCCATTTAGAAGGGCTTTTGAAGAGAATCTTCTGATTAGGAACTCTTGCTATCACGTAGGTACAAGAGGTCCGCTTTACGCGGAGAGCGACCTTTTGGAAGACAAAGGTTTTGGGTTTGAGGTTATTACATCTGACGAGGTTGCCAACTCTGGATGGAGGCTTTGCGTAGATAGGATCGCTTCAGGAGTAGGTGACTCTCCTTTGTACGTATCCATCGACATCGACGTTTTAGACCCTGCTTTTGCGCCGGGGACGGGTACGCCAGAAGCCGGTGGACTTAGTTCGAGAGAGCTATTGCAGATGGTGAGAGCTCTTGGAGAAGTTAACATTGTCGGTGCCGACATCGTGGAGGTGGCACCTGCATATGACCATGCGGAGATTACATCAATAGCCGCTGCACATCTGGGATATGAACTGATATCTCTTATGTCTTTGAACTTCAAAAGGCAGACATGAGATCAACACTCGTTGACTATGTGAAGTCAAGGAGAGACAGTCTTGAGAGCAAGTTGACCGTTTTGCCTGGATGCTGGTTGCAACTTTGCCACAGGAAGAACCTCCCCTAGTTGTGCGCCAGCCGAGTTGATCTGAAAGGTACCGTCTAAGGTAGTGATTCGTCCTGAGAGCGTGTTTAAAGCTGCACGTATGCCAAGTTGGCTGGTATAGGTCGCTCGTTCGATAGCAGTTTGTATTATTAGGCCAGTGTTGTATCCTGCTACATTTAAAAAGTTAGCGGAGCGTCCCTCCCATCTCCGGAAACGTTGTTTAAAAGCCAACGTTGTGAGTCCAGCGTTGACCTTCTTGTAGATGACTGAGGGAGGGAAGTTGTACGTATAGGTGCCTTGTAAAGCCTTTAGAGGAACTTGGGCTTCGATATCAGAGAGGAGCTGGCCCGGGAATGCGGTGAAACGGAGGACGTGGCGCAGCTTGCTCTTGTAGATCTGCTTCAAGAAGGCGACGTCGTTGTTGAAGTATCCGAACTCAATGACGGCTTGCGGGTTCAAAGATTGAATTTTCCTTATTACGCTTTTGTAATTTACGTCAGATGTGGGAACGGATAGGTTTGCTATGGGAGCATTACCATCCTTCGTCAATACTGTTGCGACAGTTTGATCCTGGGCTGTATCGAAAGGATTTGAAGCATAGATTATGGCAACTCTATGAAGCTTTGATTTCAAAAGAAATTTAGCGAGTGGGATTGGCCATACCTGTGAAGTTGGAAGGTCACAAAGAACGAGAAAGGGGTCGTTCTCTATGAAAAACCCTGATCCAGTTCCGCTCTGATCGAAAAGGACCATTTGGTGCTGTTGGGCCACCTTAATGGCCGGCTCGGTCAAAACCGAGCCAAAGTCAGACACTAAAATATTGACATGGTACTTGGAGATCAACTCCTGGTACAACTGAGCGGCAAGGATTGGTGAACTTTTGTCGTTCAACGCTACGATACGTACTTTCGCGTAGCTTTGATATGCCTTGACGAATATGCCTTTGTTGTGATTGACGCTCTGAGCCCAGAACTTTAGTCCT
>JAJYHJ010000068.1 GCA_021784785.1 Actinomycetes bacterium
CTATCTGTGTTAGCACGCCGTCCAAAACATCACCCAAACATAAGCTAGCACAGTTAACCGCAGAATACCTCTACGAAGTTGACGTCGAACCTGTCGTGGTCGTCGCAGACGATGTCGAAGTGGTGGTCGGCGTTGCTGGAGGAGTTGCAGTAGCTGTTGAAGGAGATGTCGTAGTGGTAGTCGAAGGAGGTGTCGTAGTAGACGTGGTCGGAGACGTTATCGATCCAGGCGAATCGATAGGCACTATGAACTTACCTGGAGTAATCGAACCTGATGGAGGTGGAGGAAAGTTTAGCGCTGGATATGGAGCCAGAGCATGGTACATGTAGTACTGCCATATGGAGGCAGGGTAAGTACCACCAAAGACATCTTCGGGGGTAAGAGGAGGTCTCATTGGCACCGCCCCTGATGGATCTCCCATCCATACTGACGTCGTCAGTTGAGGCGTGAAGCCATCGAACCAACCGTCAGTGTAGTTGTCCGTAGTACCGGTCTTCCCTGCCGCCGGACGCCCAATAGCGGCCCCTGTGCCAGTTCCATAGGCTATCACCTGTTTGAAAACAGAGATGGCGACCTCGCACAGTTGTGGGGACAGTACTCTTACCCCAACCTCATTGGCCCGATACACCACGCTTCCGGACGGATTTTCGATCTTGGTAACAAATATTGGGCGATGATAGATCCCTAGATCGTCGATCGTCGCATAGGCGCTAACCATCTCAAGTGGAGTCACGTCGACAGAGCCGATGACCATAGACGGAATGGCAGGAATGTAAGTGTGAACCCCAAGTAGGTGTGCCATTGTAACAACATTGTTTAACCCAACCTTAACTCCAAGGCGTATGTAAGCACAGTTGATGGAGTCTGCAGTCGCTTTATTAAGTGAGACAACTCCCAGTCCCGGCTCGGCGTTGTGTGCCACATAGGTGCCCTGAGTCACCCCTGGAATCACAAACTTGCATGGTGCAGTCCCATCGATTGTGTCATTCGGACTGTATCCTTGCTGCAACGCCGCCATAAGAGTAAAGATTTTGAAGGTAGAACCCGGCTGGCGGCCAGTTCCACCTCTACCTGACACGACATCATAACCACCTGCACCTCCAAGTGGATTCCCAGAGACGTACGACCGAATCTCTCCATTTGTCGGATCCACTGAAACCAATGCGGCACTTACTTTTCCTTGGGTATTAGGCGTCCTGAGCGCCACAGCTTGTTCCGCGTAGGACTGCATAGTAGGATCAAGTCCGGTATAGATCTTGTAACCGCCCTGTTCGAGGCTGGCAAGGCGCTCCGCTGGCGTACCACCCAAGAACGAATAGTTGGAGTCGTGTAATAGCCTGTACTCTACCTCCCCAACAAATCCACTCGGACTAGTTAAGGTCGGTCTGTTAACGGTGGTCGGAAGAGGTTCTTTTGAGTACTGCACCACCTCGGATGCGGTCAAGTCTCCGTAGGTCTCCATCTGAGTCAGGGCTAAGTTACGTCTAAACATCGCAGTTTTCGGGTGGTAGTACGGGTTGAGTCCTGAAGGATCCTCGATTAACACTGCAAGTAGAGCCGCCTGTGCCGGGTCGATCTGCCACACAGGCTTTTGGAAGTACGTAAGCGATGCTGCTTGAATACCATAAGCACCTTCTCCGAAGTAGATAGTGTTTAAATAGTCTTGAAGAATTTGATCTCTTGATAGTTGCCCAAAGAGCCGGTAAGCCAGTACGGCCTCGTGGATCTTTCTTGAGAGAGTTCGTTGAGGGGTAAGAATAGCGTTCTTCACAAGCTGTTGTGTTATCGTAGATCCACCCTGGAGCCCTTGACTTCCAGAGGCGTCAGCAACAAGTGCCCTCACAATCGACTTAAAGTCCAAAGCTCCATGGATGTAAAATGCGTGATCTTCCACATCTAAGACCGCGTTTATCACCATTTTTGGCACTTGAGACAACTTCACAGGCTGGACAAACTGCCCATTACCGATGGTGTAAAGAGTTGAACCATCTCTAGCGACTATGACAGAAGGAGCTTGAGCAAGGTGCAACTGCAAAGGCGTAGACAGTGTTCCTGGTTCTTCCAGGTTGGACAAGGTAGACGCAGCTGGAACAACAAAGATGAACGCCAAAGCCAAAGCGATACCCGAAAGTAAAATAGTAGACGCAATATTTCTCAGTTGTCTTAACATAGCTGTATAACTTTCTACCTCATATTGGGCAGCTAGAAACCAAAGGTAGTCATTAGAGAGACCACCGCTGCAACAAAGAAGCTCGGCACGAAAACCTTCACAACTTACAATTAAATCTCTCTCGTGGAGATCGTAATACCATAGCTTCTCACATTAGTCCGTCATAGAACGGAACCCATCGTGCCAAATACGGAAAACTCTAGCACCACATCCACAGCGAACAGGGAGGATACGAACTTCGATCTTCCTCGAAAGTAGGTTGCATATACTGTCGCTGCCAAAGAAATACTAGGAAACCTCCCCACCGTTGCTCCCAAGTGACCTTTAGTGCGCATGTCACTCCCGCACCCCTTTGCGGGTTCTCCTCTATCACACATAATACGCCAATAGGGATAGATTTGTTCTTGGCTAACGAAGTGTTGCCAACGCAGATGTACGGGACTTATCTGCTCTTTTGAGATGGTGAGTCAACTCATCATATAAAGCGTCACTTCTACCAAATGGTATGAGAACGAACCAAGCGCTGGCCTCAACTAGGAAAGGACTGGTCTCTGAGCAGTAGCAGATATCTCTCGAAGTATTGCCATCTCCATCTGCATCAACATGGAGCCAATCTACCGTCTCGACTACCTTCTGACCGGAATATAAGAACCCCGGCCCAAAGATGCACTAAAGGTGATGTCTTCAACCTCTTCCACTTGACCTCGTACCTCTTTTACCCAGTTCAACTTTGATTTGAGAATTCTCTCGACACCTAACTTGATCGTGGACGTGGAGATTGCACAGGAGCTACAAGCTCCCTGGAGCTCAACTTCAATTATGCCAGAGTCTGTGTCTACATCTTTTAAGAGAAGATCACCTCCATCGCTTTGAACAGCAGGCCGCATGACTTCAATTAGTCGCCTAACCGCTTCTATCTTCTCCTCGCGTCCAGCTTGATCCATGGTTTCACACACTCTTTCTCTCTTTTTCAACAAGATATTGACATATTTATGCCAAAAACCTTTACGGAAAGCAGTTAGTGCTTATACCTCTCAAAGGCCGCTTTTATCTCCTCTTCTGCCTTTTCAAGTGGTTCCCAACCCTCGACCGTGACAGATTTCCCAGGCTCTAGATCTTTATAGTGCGCAAAGAAATGTTCGATCTCATTGAGCACCGACTTATGAACGTCGCCTATGTCAACTACATGGCTCCAACGAGGATCCTTCTCGGGAACACACAGAATCTTTACGTCCCTACCTGCTTCGTCAGTCATAATAAATGCCGCGATCGGACGCACCTTTACGTGGCAACCAGGAAAGGTCGAGTGTTCAATCATCACGAGAGCATCTAATGGATCACCGTCTTCGCCTAAGGTGTCTTCAATAAATCCATACTCAGCTGGGTAGGCCATTGGCGTAAACAAGGTTCTATCAAGCCAGACAGCGTTACTCTCATGATCGACCTCGTACTTATTTTTGGAACCTTTAGGTATCTCAATAACGGCAACCAAAGTTTGCACTAAAACTCCCTTTCACCTATGTCATCTGAAAGTATAGGTCCGAAACCGTCGCACCTTCAACCACTAATGATGAGAATTTGTCCCCCACAGCCGCTCAACCTCCACACTTAGAGAACGTGAACCTCCCCGCTCTCACGGACGGGGCTTCTGGCCTCGCCGTTTGGTTGGAGTTACCTGGCATCGCTTCCATCACGCCACCGCAACCGACTGGTCTGGTACTGATAAATGAGTACTGGTGGATGAGTTTGCTAGCTTCGG
>JAJYHJ010000143.1 GCA_021784785.1 Actinomycetes bacterium
GTAACGGAGGTGCGACTATCAAGTTCTGCGTCTCTGGAAATGCGGAGGGAGACGGCTTTATCGCCGGACTCTCCAAGCAAGCGGTTGGAGATGGTTACCTAGTCGCCCACGTTGACGCAGCAGTGTCCAAGGTGCAGATGATAGAACAGGTCTTCTTTTCAGTTGCTCGTCAGGTGGATTGGGGTTTGCTTGCTAATCGCAGAGCACGAGCGGCTGCTGCAGCTGCGGGATATCCTGTTCCCAACGACTCCGATAGGCTCTCGATTGCTGCGCTCGCATTCCACTATGCCGTTGATGATAAAGAACTCAAACGGGACATCAACCAACAGCTGCAAAGGATGATCTTTAAAGACTACGCTATGGTACAAGAGTTTCGTATTGCAATGCTTCGACTATGTCAGTATGAGTTGCAAACAGGGCAGGTAAGCGACGCTGAACGTGATTCGATCTATGCTTGGCTAACGGGTACTTTGAGACAGGTGTCACTGCTTAAGAATGCTCGAATTTTTAGAAAGATCGCCCGCCATAATGCACGGCAGATGCTTTTCTCCCTGGCGCGATGGTTGGTTCTCGACAACTATGCTGGTCTCTTCCTCTCGTTCGATATTCGCCAGTTCGCCAAGATGAGACCCATGGAGAACCGCGACCCAGCTGAGGTATTTTATTCACGAAATGCGGTAATGGATGCGTATGAGTCACTTCGTCAACTTGTTGACAACACAGACGAGTTCTCTAACGTCGCAACTTTGGTCCTAGCGGCTCCGGACTTCCTTACCGATCCTTCGCGAGGGGTCGGTGCCTACCAGGCGCTTAAGTTGCGGATCTTTGATGAAGTCCGAGATCGACGTAGAGATAATCCCTACGCTGCGCTTGTACGACTTGGAGCCGAGACTGATCAGTCGTCGATAAGCTGCTAATTCGGCGGCCCATGTTGGAGGTGTGAAGTGCTATCTAAAAATTATATGAACGAAGAGCCTCTTGCGGCAAGGCGAGCTCTTGAGGCTTTGCGTTCGGGGGTTCCGAACAGTGAGAGCGTGTTAGCGCTTGGAACCACACAGACTCAGATAGTTGAACGATTCAACTCCTTGCTTGCTACTGCATTGGATAGGAATCGTAGCCATGCACCAGGTGGAATGTTGATTGGTGGTGGCTTTGGCTCCGGCAAGAGCCACGTTCTTGAATATCTTGCACAGCTGGCGAGATCCGAGAACTTCGTAGTATCAAAGGTGGTGATCTCAAAGGAAACGCCACTCCACAATCCTTCAACGGTCTTCCGTGCGGCTATTGCAGACGCAAAGGTTCCCGGACGTCCCGGGTCAGCTATCGATGAGATAGCCACTGCACTGGACTTTAACTCCGAGTCCTACGCTGAGTTTTATCGATGGCTTCACACCGGTGGTGGATCGCTTGATCACAGACTTGGTGCCTCACTGCGGCTTTTCGAGTACTACTCGGGAGACGAGGAGTTCACAGACAAAGTCACTCAGTTTTGGTCGGGCGAGCCGTTCCCAATTCCCGAGATGAGGAAACGCCTTCAAGAAGCAGGATGGCTTGAGGACTACACTCTCAAGGCAACCAAGGAGCTCGAACTATCTCGTGATAGGTTTGTTTTTGTTTCTCGGCTGATTCGTGCAGCGGGATACTCGGGTTGGGTTGTACTTCTCGACGAAGTGGAGTTGATCGGCCGTTACTCGTTGCTTCAACGAGCTAAGTCATACGCTGAGGTTAAAAGGTGGATGGACGGCTCAAGTGTTGATCCAGCTGCTCCGCTGGTCTGCGTCCTCACTACGGTGGACGACTTTGAAGGTGAGGTACTTTTCGGAAAAGGAGACTACAACAAACTGCCTGAAAAACTACTGGCAAAAGAGAGAGTCGAATATACCCGCCTAGCAGACGAAGCTCGACTGGGTATGAACATTCTCGCGAACGATCAGGTTCCTCTGCTTACGCCTGATAACACCGAACTTGACGTTACTTATGAAGCCATTCGGCGCATTCATGCTGAAGCATTTGACTGGAGTCCTCCTGAAGTTACAGGGCTGGAACGTCTTCCTTCAAACAGAATGCGCCAGTACGTTCGTGCCTGGATCAACGAGTGGGACCTCATACGTCTAGACCCGCAGTACAGTCCTGATACCACGGTTATGACCATAGAGATTGACTATGGTGAAGATCGCGACGTTGCGGGACCCACCGACAGCGACGTTTCATCTTCTTAGGACTGATCGTGTTCACCGATCGAGTCGCTAGGGTACTTTACGCGCAGGGCAGTCTGAGCGTTGAGGAGATCTCCAGTGCGCTCTATGGGGAAGATTCTGGTGACCCCGAGTTGTTGGAGGCGATTGAGAGAACACTTTATGCAGGACACCGCCGATATAGAAGAGATCGATTAGACGATCGACGCTGGTCGTTAGTGGATGATGCGGGATCCATGAGTTGTCCTGATCCACCGAACTCTGACGCTCTTGCTCGGTCACTGGACAAGCGGCGAGCTGATTTCCTTGCTGCCAGAGAGATGCTTCCTACTCCATATAAATGGCAACTTGAGGCACTCGACGCATGGAAGAGGAACGGTAGACGGGGAATTGTCGAGGCAGTTACCGGATCTGGCAAAACCATGGTAGGGATTCTTGCCATGCTTGAGGCACTTGAAGACGGTGCGAAAGTGCACGTTGTTGTACCGACTATTGAACTTCAAAAGCAGTGGTTAGCACGGATACGTAGGTTTCTCCCGGACCAGATGAGAGTAGGCCGATGTGGCGGCGGGTACCACGCGAACCTCAATTCAGTGGATGTTTTGATATCGGTAGTCAATAGCGCTCGTGGTAGTGGGATCGATGGAGTCGGATCTAGCAGTGGCCTAGTAATCATAGATGAATGTCACCGTTTCGCTTCAAATTTGAACTCCCATGCTCTAGCTTTGGAGTTCTCTAGCCGACTCGGACTGAGCGCTACTTATCGACGTGATGACAACGGACACCAAAAGATCCTGCTCCCTTACTTCGAGCAAGTCTGTTACTCCCTGGACTATGAACGCGCACTTCTTGACGCCGTTATTGCTGACTTTGGAGTGGTCTTTATTGGAGTGAGCTTGTCTGAGAAGGAATTGGACGAATACCGCTCGCGAAGTGACGATATAGCCGTCTTGTTCGGCAGCTTACGTCGGTTGCTTGGAGAGGACTTTGTGGACTACTTCGCCCTCATTGGGACACTGCTCGATGCAGCTTCGGGCAAGTATGCCTATATTAGCGAACGGGTCGAGGATATCGCAAGACTACTGCTTGCTGCAATGAGACAACGAAGGCGCCTCCTTGAGTTTATTTCAGGGAAGCTGGACACCTTGGTTTTGCTAGGATCTGAGATCTGCTCGTCAAACGGCACAGTTATCTTTACTCAGTCGATCGAGGTGGCACAAAGTGCAACCACTGTCCTGAAAGGGATAGGGATTAACGCTTGTGCTATACATTCTGGTACCGATAAGGAGGTGCGAAGTTTTTATGTAAGGAAGTTCGCTGCTGGTGAGGTTCAAGCAATTGTTGCTCCGCGAATACTAGACGAGGGAATCGACTTTCCTGACGCCGACTTCGCAGTGGTGCTGGCGGCTAGCAACTCTAAACGACAGATGATTCAGCGAATGGGCAGAGTGTTACGACCCAAGAAAGGCGGACACCGTGCTCGAGTAGCTGTTCTATTCGCCGAGGACACCGTCGAGGATCCTCGACTCGGAGCGCATGAAATGTTTAGGCAGGATGTGTATGACTCAGCGAGCGTGGTAGAGATTGTATCGTCCGGCGACTTGCGACTTGCACTTGAGTATTTAGGGTCTCTTCGGCGTCAGAGGGGTTAGAGGACGCACTGATCTTGGCTTACTCCAGTCGGCCCGGTTTAGCGCCCCTACCCTTTAGAAGGTTACGCGGTGA
>JAJYHJ010000174.1 GCA_021784785.1 Actinomycetes bacterium
CGCATTTAGGGATTAGATCTGTCCCACTTGCGGTTCAATCGTCGAACCTCTAGATCTCCGATGTTGAAGCCTTCGTTGATGTCCTTCTTACACCAGGTTGGTATAGAGAAGTGATCTGGTCGTTTCCACCAGTTCTAAAAGGCTTGGTCTAGGTCTCGTAAAGCCTATTGCTGCATTACAGAGGAACCTTCACACAACTAAGTTTCTCTATGCAACTCAGTCAGCTCATATGCTTGGGAATTATACGTGATCTTTCGTGTGTGGGCTCTAAAGCCACACGTTTGCGTTGTTTAAGCGTTAGATTCCAGACGTAGCAAGCCCCAGAGAAGTGACGTATAAGAGTGGGTCGTTCCTCCTCTTGGGATACAGACGCTCATGCATACTCAAAGTGCTATTTTACCTAGACGGTGTTGTAGAAGTCGTATGACCCGGCCATTACAGACGGGGTTTGCGCTACCGTTTGGTCAAAACAACTCACTTACCGCGTCGTTGAAGATCTCCGTATGCACATCGACGTCTGCCTGAGATGTTGACGGCGACATCAGTGCCATGTTATGAAACGGCGTCATAAGTACGCCACGATTTACGCAGTACAGGTGAAAGTACTCATCAAGCATCTCATCGCCAACGGCAGCCGATTCACCACCGTTTTTTGGGGCCTCCGGAGTAAATCTATACTCAACTCGAGCTCCCAGACGAGTTACACAAAATGGTGCATTGTAGTTCTCGAAGGCCTCTTGCACTCCAGCTTCAAAGTTTATGGCCAGTTCTATCATCTTCGAAAATGCTTCTTTCGTAAAGACAGAATTTAAAGTTGTCGCTACGGCAGCGACCGACAACGCATTGCCAGCCAGAGTTCCACCGACGCCGCCCGTATCTACAAGATCAACTTCCTCATCTGCTATAAGTCGAGAGCCGATACTTTCAGATACGCCATAAGCACCTACTGGAATACCTCCTCCAATGGACTTACCGATCGTAATGATATCAGGCGCCAGCCCGAATAACCCGGTTGCACCTCCATAACCTGCACTAAAAGTGTGAGTTTCATCGATTATTAAGAGTGTTCCCGTCTCTGTACAGATCTTCCGAAGCTCTTCGTGGAAACCATCCTCAGGAAGTACGATTCCAATGTTGGTAAGGGCAGGTTCTGTAAGCACCGCTGCACATGTGTTGCTTCTAAGAACGTTTTTTACGGCCTCAATGTCGTTAAACTCGACAACCTCCGAGGTCATTGTCGGATCTATTGCCGGACCAACGTTCCCAGATCGTGATACTGGCACTCCGTCTTTAAGCACGATAAAGCTTTCGTCCACGGTTCCGTGATAACAGTAGGAGAACACCAGCACCTTTTTACGACCTGTGAACTGACGTGCAAAACGTAACGCAAATCTATTGGCATCTGTGGCTGAAAGGGTGAACTGCCATAGAGGTAGAGGGAATCGTTCCTTCAGTGCACGGGCGGCTCTAATTGAGTCCAAAGTCGGCAGCATGGTCGTAACACCGCCATGGACCTGAATCCGTTCCATCACCGCATTTATCGTAGATTCAGGGCTATGTCCCGCCATCGCACCTGAATCACCTAGACAAAAATCAACGTAAGTATTACCGTCAACATCGGTTATCTGTGATCCTCTCGCCGTATCGAAAAATAACGGATAACCTCCACTCCATTTTGCCATCCAAGACATGGGTACCCCACCAAGAAGAGCTTGCCTTGACTCACCAAAGGCGACCATTGAGAGTTTCGTACGTCTGGCAAATAGTTCACGCTCCCTGAGGATGAGAACATTAAGGCGGTCGCGATCTTTATAGACTAAGTCCATCGTCACTTTCCCCCAGAAGTAGTAGTACTTTTGCCACTTGCCACAGTAACGATAATAGACATGGCCCTATGCTAACTGTAGGTTTAGCAGTTGACGATCTTCATAGATTTCGTCTAGAACTTTTGTAAAGACAAACAACCGTTCCTACATCTTTTACAAAATTTGCCGTTCCGTCGCGAGGATAACTTCATTGTTTAGGGCAACTAGACCGACCCAAACGCCCTCTCAGCAAGTACAGACCTCGCCACTTAAATCACGCCCAGTAGTGTCATTCACACCATCAGTCGTTGTGTTAGCTATAATGTTAACTAAGTTAGATAAAGCCTTGAAACTCCATTACACTTTCATTTAATTTCAGCCGATCTACTACTTGTCCTGAGCCTTGGAGCAAAGTTTGATGTGAAACATGACGAACGAACATAGGTCTAACTCGTTTAGCTTTAGTATCTTTGAAAAGGAGTAGATAGGGTGCAGGGTAAACAGATTTTAGACCATAGTGGCGAAACATCAAAAACAATAAGACGCATCACCATTGCAGTGCTTGGATTTCTGACGGTCCTAGTTTGGCGTGTAGATCCAGGAAAGACGTACCCAGTAACGTCAACGTCCAGCACAACGAGCACCGCAAGCAGCGTATCGCCCACATCGACATCACCGTCTTCTTCCATTCCATCTCAAGCAAACGCGACAACTCCAACTACGCAAGCGCCTCCAACTACGCAAGCGCCTCCAACTACGCAAGCGCCTGTTGCTGTAAGCGGTGGGAGCTGATCACAAGGCCATCCATTATCACAGCAGATTAGATCACCAACCGGACCTGCCCTGTTCGAATCTGCAGACTTCCCAGATTTCAAGTGCGCCAAAACATGGATAGAATTTTACTAAATGAGGAATAGACCCCACCCATTCAGTAGTTGTATAATACAACTACTGAATGGGTGGGGTCATGAATTATACCAAACCAGATATCACAGAGCCAAGGGACACAGTAGCATTAATTCGCAAGCACCTAGTCATAGCGTCAGTAGCGAGCATTTTTGCGTTGGCAATACCTCTCAGCTTACTTCATAACGCGTCCGTAGAGATCTACGGAATTAGCGAGTTCGGTGTGCACATAGACACCGCGATACCTTTAGGTATCGGACTATTTATAGCATCTTTCAATATTTGGGCAGTTGCAAATCATCTAAGAAGCAAAGCCACCGACGCCGCCGTCGCACAATCATTCCGAGCAATAAGCATACTAATTGTTCTTATAGTCCTAACCCCGTACGCCATAGATACGATCTTCAATTGGATCCATATGGTCATCGGAACGTTGCTCTTTTTAGATCAGCTGGCCTTGTCAATCCATGTGATTAAAGTCTGTAATCGTGAAACCAAACTAGTCCTCCTCTTTGCACTTGAGATCTTTGGAGGAATATTGGCCGCTCTTTCACTACCCAACCATATGTTGTCCTATATGTTTCAAGGAGAGGTGTTATTTCAAATCGGATTTGCTCTAATATTGTTCAAAGGTTTAGCTAAGCTAGTCGGAACCGAATCCTCACCTCAGACTTCTATCGAAGGCGTCTAACGAGATGCCGTCAAATGGGCATCATCCGACTCAGAGGATAACGTTCGCAAACGCGAGCATATCGAACATTCTTTCATAAAGATGGAAGACGAGTAGCGATTCGCCCCAGACTCCGAATCGACTTCGACTCTTGTCGAAAATCAGCACGCTTCACACACCCATACCTTGGTCCTTTGAGTTCGAGGCTATCATCAAGTAGATCGCCCTTTAGCTCGTAGGCACGAAGCGTTCAGTAACTCAGCTCCTCTCACGACCCAGCCACTTCGCTGAAAATACCATTTTGAACATCGGTTGGAAGACCTAAGACATCCGACCCTGCTTTTGCTTTTCTGGGAACACTCGTCAACTTCTCGGCCCTAAAGGATCGAGTTTGCAAATCATAGAAAGAGGCACATCGCTTGGACTCGTCTAAAGGAGGCACGTTAGTTGCGCTATATATGGACTCATGCGGCC
>JAJYHJ010000181.1 GCA_021784785.1 Actinomycetes bacterium
GCCTATCGACAGGCCTTTTAGAACAATAGTAACCCAACCGTCTCTACTTATCGAGCCTGGAACCGTCGATCCGTCCGTCAAAGTGACGCCATCCACATCTCTAGTTATATAGACAGCACCATTCTTTAATGCTGCAATCACTCCAGCAGTACCTGGATAAGTCGTATATATCCAAGTAACAGGAGACCCAAGTTTTACCCAGTCGCTTGGTCCGTGCACGTCACTACCGCCCACCGCCACTAATCCCCTACCTTCGCATAGTGATTTCTCCCACATGGCCCGTGCTAATTCACAGCTTTTCCTCCACGGGCCGTTCCAGATCTCAACGAAATCAACACCCGTATAGGGCCAATCCCACATGAGTCCAAAAGCAAAGTCGTCGAATGGATGGTTGACGCTCAACAGCGCTCCACGACTCGTGACCTCCCTCGCCTTTGAGATAAACTCTCTCTCATCCCTTACTCGCCAATCTGGCATTGGGTCACATAGCCCATATAAATTGGCATGTCCTCTTCTCGTAGTCCACTCCATGGCAGGGAGCAACTGAATGCCATCTTTTAAGAGCCCCAACCTTTCGGCTTCAATATTTTGACTTATGGTGTTGTGGTCGGTCAGTGCTAAAAGATCTAAACCTGCTTCACTCGCAGTTTGTATAAGTTCAGGCAAACTCCAACGCCCATCTGAATGCCAACTATGGACGTGCAGATCACTCCTCAACCAGCGCGGGTGATAGGGTTTTACCTTTACTTTTACCTCGATCTCATAGGAACTAGATATTCCATACGGAGATAGAAGAACGGCCCATCTGCCTGATGGCAACTCTCCACATAGATATCCTGGCGTTGCTGAGTAATTGGATAGTTCTATCGATCTGCGAGCTCCCCCGCTCCATCCTCGGATTCGACTAGGATCGACTAAACCAAGGTCCAAGGTTGACCTCTCCGGAATATCACCGATGACTTCAACTGATAAAGACTCAAAGCCAGGTACAAGTTCAAATGGAACCTCAAGAATGAGACCAAGATCTCTCGGTCTCATTTGAAGTTTCGACGTAGCGATCTCGAATTGGTCCAAACTCGCCTCCTCGTTATCGTTAGCCTATTTGTTCCACAACCTCACACCCATGGAATGTGATCATCCAATATGGTGTCCCAAGTAGCACTAGGTAGTGAGTATCTAAAGCGAACAAAGTAAGTGGAAAGGGAACTATTTATTAAAATACTAAAAACATTACCATCCATGTTTGCGCTAAACCGTTCATGAAGATTGAAACAACTTTAGAGCCATTCATCCGTACTCTTCAACTCTCAACTGGGGTGAGAGCTTTGCCACCTTCGCATTGATGGTACTGCACTAAGAATTATCGCGGCAGCCGCAACAGCCAGTATCGCTACATATCCGTAAGCAAATCCGACGGCAACCGAGTACAAAATGCCCATTATCAAGTTCGCACCAAAGGTACCAAGGCTCCTTGCAGCCGATAGTGCTCCAAAACCACTTCCCGTCTTCGATCCGATTCGAAGGACTGACATTACGGTCGGTTCAAACGTTTCAACGATACCCAACGCAAAGCCAATGATCGCGATCCCAAGAAACGGAATCACCAAAGGAGTTTTATAGCTATAGCCTAACGCCACGACTCCGGCACCGACACCAGCGGCTAAGTATCCAAGGACCCCTAGGCTCACAAGGCGAGAGGCAGTATCTCGTCCAAGTCGCCCGCCCAATATTAATCCCGTAAGGGCAGAGACTCCTTGTAGCAGCAAAAAGGCAGCTAGACCCACAACGAGTTTTTTTGAGTCCTGCGCTAGTGTTAGGACAGGATAGCCCACGCTATAGAAGGTAAAACCATACAGTCCGGTCGCGACCAGTAGAGTCCGCACCGTCCTCTCTGGGGGAGCGGCGTCGAGCTTCGTAGACTCATTAGATCCAATAGGTGCTGGCGAATAACCAACTTTCGCCTGCGCTAAAGCAAGAGTTGAAACTACGAGAGGAACGGTCGTTGCAAGGAAGATCCATCGAAACGGCAAGTGGTTAGTTAGCGCCACCAGATCATAGATCGCAGCGAGAACACCTCCTCCCACATCAAGGGCGTGCAAGAAACCAAACGCCTTTGCTCTTTGATCAGTTTTCGGCACAGCCTCTACCAACATCGCTCTTCTAGATGGCGATCGAAGGTTGCGCGCCCACCATCCACCAGCAAGTAGTCCAATTGCCCAAACAGGATTGTAGACCAGCGCCGACAGCGAAAGGAGAGGAATGATTGAATTACCAATCAAGGCAAGTTTCTTGTGTCCTACCCGATCGCCAACGACTCCACCAACAAAGGAGAATATCGCTCCCCCTCCATAACTTAGCGCAGAGGCCAAACCATACTCCCAAACCGGAGCATGAAGTGTCAGTACAAGGAAAAGGGGGAATCCTGCTAGAACAGCTTGGTAACCTAGATCAGCGAAGAATGCCGAACTCGCGATTAGCCAGACGTTTCTCGTCCGATAAGCAGCCATTTTACCCTTCTCTCAATCGACTCACCCCTACTAAGTAAATCTATCTCTTCTCACAGCGCACATCCCTACTAAACCATTTAACGTCATGACTCTCCTAGCTAAAACATCGACATAAGTCTTACTAGCAAAGATGAGCATTTAGGAGACATCACAACTAGTTTCTATGAGCCTGCTTACTGTCGGGCTCGAGCATGATTGCCATATCCGTCGCAAATCCCAAGCCAGCTCAAACCTTCCTCGAACAATCAACGTGAGCCAGGTGCGACTCAATACCATTCGCTCGACCACTCAAAAACCCTACAAGATAGGACTGCTGAGCAATAAACATCGGTGCGGTCCAGATGGCGACGGGCAGCACTTTAGCTCGAAAACATGCCGTGGGAAACCTCCCAACAGCAACAAGCATTCATCAACTTTTGCTTCACGGGCAAGGGTCATTACAGACATCTGGAAAGTAGAATTTCACTTCTTACCAACCATTGCGGGAAGGTAGAAGGTGCATTGTCCGAAGCAAGTGAAACTTACGAAACATACAGCGACTAGAAACTGAACTCGTCCTACGGCATGGCTTCACCCCACCGCGCCGGCCATAACAGCCTTGTTATGAAACTAGAGTGGGGAGGTAGGGAGTGTTTTCAACAATCTAAACCGCCTTTCCTTCTAGTCAAACGGATACACTTACTTCGCCCAAAAGTTCAAGTAAATATATGCAGTCGACTCCTGGTGGTTTAAAATCTAACGATTAGTTCTGCCTTATCTAACCCGGAGAGGGCTCATCACTCCTAGATGACCGCGTGAATCGTCTGAAACGGTTCTGACCTGAAAATATCCCGCTATATCGCCTTTTCGAGAGCAGAACTATGTACCTCAGGACACTATCCCGAGTCCAATAAATGTTGGAGTGGCTCTCTTTGCGAGCTATTTAGGCTGCTTCAGAGGGCGTAATAGTAACGCTGTAACCAAGAGCTTCTATTTGTTTGGCAAGTCGACGGGCATGTGCTTCGGGTCTGTGTCTGACAAACCAGTCTGCACCAAGATCGTTATAAGGGAGCCCCATAGAGAGAACGTGCCAACAGGCGACGAGAATTGAATGACCGACAGCTTTGTTTGCTTTAGCATAGCCAATACGCCCAGTGAGACGATGATGCTGAGCACCGAGGTAAGTACCCTTTGAACGTCCTGCAGCTGCGGCTGATTCTGAGAGAAGCGCACCCAGGAACTTAGGCCCCTTGCGGGATCTGCCAGACTTACGCTTACCTGCTGATTCATTGTTGCCTGGACACATTCCCGCCCAACTGGCGAGATGACCTGAATTTTGGAACCGACTCATGTCTACTCCAACCTCAGCGATGCGTCGATCTACCCCAGGGATGGTATCAAGTAGTTGGAGCTGAGCCTCGAAAGGGGCGATCACCTGATCGATCTCTTCAGACAATGTATCTATTACTGAATCCAAGAAGTCAATCTTTGCAAGGATCGAGCCGATCAAGAGCCCATGGTGTCTGCTGAAACGTCCAACAAGCGCCTCTTGCAGCTGTGGGACCTTAGGTCTCATCTTACCAAGAGCTAAATCAGCCAGTACCTTTGGATCACGTTCACCTTCAACCAGTGCATCAAGTATCGCCCGTGCCGACTTTCCCTGGATATCGGTAGCCACACTTGAAAGCTTGATCCCTGCGTCTTGGAGTATCTTATCGAGCCGTTGGGCTTCTCTGGAGCGCTCTTCGACCTGTGCTTTGCGGTAACAAGTCAGGTTACGCAGTTCACGGATTGGCTTTGGTGGGACAAAAGAGGGCCGGACAAGTCCGTGTTCTAATAACTGAGCGATCCACTCTGCATCACCAATATCTGTCTTTCGACCCGGGACGTTGTGCATATGCCGGGCATTTAGAAGCCAGCACTCGACTCCATCTTCAAGGATGTAAAAAATCGGCTTCCAATATACCGAGGTGGACTCCATTGTAAACAGCGACGTGTTTTTGACCCACATCAGCGGTTTAAAATTGACCCACCTAATTGAGTTCAATAATAGTTGTTTGCATCAATAAAGGTGCATCATTTCTAAGACACCGTGGATCTGAAAATCTCAGTTGAGAAATTCGTTTAGCCGAGCAGTAAGACGCTCTGCAGCATCTCTAGTTTGGCCGAAGGTGACTATCAGCTCTTCATTGTCTCGAAGTAACTTGACCATCTGAGATCGTTCCTCTGGTCTGCTCCGAGTGGTTGCAGAACCAAAATGTACTTCTGCTCTAATCGGACCTCTTTTCCTCTGTCTATGAGCTGCCATACGACAAGTCGCTGAGCAGTACCTTTGCGGTCTTCCTATGCAATGTTCCGGAAGTATTTGATCGCAGCCCTGTCTCTCGCAGATCTTTGAGATAGAAGGTTCCGTAACGTTACGCAATAGGTTCTCCTCTCTGTTCAGTTCTCAGCTGAGATAGTTCCGTAACGTTACGCAATAGGTATTGCCTCTTCGGTGTATATACCCCTTCCGCTGATTGGAGATCATTTGAGACCGGATCAGGTTCGCTTAGGTAGCGCAAGTGGTGACTTCGAGTTTTCATTGTCCCACCTCTTCACCTTTCTTGGCATTGTCACCAGTTTGTGGATTGGTATAGATTCCTTGTTTGATTCGATCCTTGAGCCGGTAGCTGTTGCCCTTGATGTTGATAACGTGGCAGTGGTGTAACAGTCTGTCTAAAATTGCAGTACTTAGTACTTGATCTGAGAACAGATCGCCCCACTTCGAAAAGCCCTTATTGGAACTAAGGATTACGGTTCCGGTTTCATATCTGGCGGAAATAATGTCAAAGAAATAATTCGCTGCCACTTTATCAAGCGGCCTATATCCCATTTCATCGATTATCAGCACCTTAGGTGAGGTGTACTTGCGCATCTTGGTTTGGCTATAGGAACTGGAAAGATCATTTGCAATCTTTGACAATGTAGTAAAATAACAAGAGAATCCACCAGCGATTGCCTCAAGACCAAGGGCTACAGAGATATGGGTCTTTCCTACCCCAGGAGGTCCCAGCAGAACCAGGTTAGTAGCACTAGAGATAAAGGCCAGAGAACGTAGTTCAGAGATGAACGCCTTATCAATACTTGGACAGAAGTTGAAGTCGAAATCTGAAAGTGACTTCCTAAACGGGAGTCCCGCAGTCTGTAGTCTTATCTCATAGGTCCTTTTTCTTTTTGATTCAATTTCAACTCCGAGTAGTTCAGATAGAAATGCCAAATAGGAAAGGTCTTTTTCAGTTGCAGAAGATACCTTGGCTTCTAACAGTTCAGCCATATGACCAAGACCCAGTTCTGTTAGCTGACTTTGAGCTAATTCAAGATCTAGCACTTGCAGCCTCCACATATTCATCAAGAGAGCGGATCTCAACTGAAGTGTCAATGATTTGTCTTACAGTTACCGGAGGAGCCAGTCTTCCAGCTTCGGATTCGATCCCTTTGTATTGGTGAGGAAGATAAACCAAAGAGCGCTTTTGGTAACTGAGGGGGTGAGAAGCTATTAGCTCCCCATTTGAATAGATCTCAACGGTTCGCTCTTTTGGTAGTACTTCTACTTGTGAAAACGAGTATTTCCAAGGCACTGCGTATTTCACTCCAGCAAATGAGACGAACGAATCAGCTGTTACCTTTCTGATTCTCTTTTCAAAACCGTACAAGGTCTCTCGCATTGGAAGTGGTCCTAAGTGTGGTTGTTCTGCTATGAAGGCTTCATTTGGGGTAATACCGAGACTTTGATGAATCCGGTTATCTGCTGCGCTACACCAGATAAGAGCTTGTTGATTTAGATCAGCTAGATCGCTAAAGGTTCTGCCAGGCCAGAAGTTCTCCTTTGCATATCTGATACCTCTTTCTACCTTGCCTTTGGTCTCTGGTCGTCTCACTCTGCATAGTTTGATTGAGATTCCCAAGAAATTAGCCAGATCTGCCATTTGAGAGTTGAACTCCCATCCGTCTTTTTCGTTTCCACCGATTACTACGGTCTTCATGTGATCAGTGAGAAACACATCGGTTAGTCCACCAAAGTAGAAAAAGGCATTGATCAGACAAGTTATAAGGCCGTATGTATCGGCACTGAGTGCAAATTCCAGATAACTCCTACGACTTCGTCCAAGGGTCACATAGAGCCCGGGAATATGTCTTTTTGTTCCCCTCGAATCAATGTAGCTAAATATTCCCCAATCGAACTGCGATTGTTTACCTGGTTCGGTTTCATAACGCCTGATAGCTACCTGTTTTGGCTTTGTGGGTGGTCGAATGCTTCTAACGTACGTTCTAAGGATGCTTTCTTTAGCGTTATAACCAAGTGGAACAATCCTTGACATGATTGCCGGAACGCTAAGAAGTCCATCAGATACAAGACGATTTACTTCATCTTTGTAGGGATCGAGCTTTGATACTCGTTGTGGCTTTGCTTTCCTCGCTTGAGTACTTGCTCCGTCTCTTAGATATTTACGTACGGTGTTTCTTGAATGTCCAGTTTCTCGGGCAATTTCCCGGCAACTGAGACCTTGTTGCTTCAAATCAAATATGTTCATAAGTGGCCTGCCCACAAGCCATTTAAAACTCCCTCGTGAAATTCGATACTTCACTCAAGAGTATTGTCTGTCGGGTGGGTCAATTTAATTCCGCTGTTTACACTGTACAGATAAATTTCAGCAGAACGAGTCATCTTGTACTCGATTTCAGATACATTATTGGTGGTCGCAAGATTCCGGAATCAGTGGTCGCAAGTTGTGTAATAGTCACGGTGAAGTGGACCAGAGGACGCGCGTCGTGACGAAGTTCCTCCTCGACGCAGCGCTGACCAAAGTGCGCTCCGTCATGCCCACGTGACGAGTACGTGTGCGAGGGTGCTGTTGCGCTTCGGCGCCTGTTGGCAGGCTTGTCAGCCTTCGAGATACCGATGAAGGAAGGCGGCGATACGTCGACGTGCGTCGAGAGCGGAGACCTCGTGATAGCGGGTGCCGGATACCTTGTTGAGGATAGTCAGTAGAGCCGTCATGTCTGCTGGGTCGTGATCGTTGATGAAGCCATGATGTGCCTCTGGATACACCTTGATGTCGTGGTCAACTCCGACTACCGTCAACGCTCTCTCCAACCGGGCGCCAGCGCTGGCGCCCATCGGGGACCGGTCCTTGCCGCCGTAACTGCCAACCACAGGGCACGCTCCAATGAGCGCCCACTCCGCATTCTTCGGACAGCCTCCGTAGTTGGTGCTCGCTGCTGCATATCCATGGCCCGCAGCCAGCGCCAAGGCGTAGCCACCACCCATGCAGAATCCGACGATCCCCATGTGTCCCGAGCAGTCGCTTCTGGCAGCAAGCCAGTCTCGTGTTGCGTTGATGTCAGAGACGGTACGGCCTTGCCCGGCGGTCACCTCGCGTATCATCGTCCAGAGACAACGTCGGCGACTGCCCCAGTAGTACAGGTCAGGTGCGGCCGCCAAGAAGCCCTCGCTTGCTAGCCAATCCGTCTGATTGCGCAGGTCATGGCTCATTCCGGCGAAGTCATGTACGACCACTACTCCGGGCCACGGGCCATCACCGTCGGGGACGCCCACATACGCCGGCATGTTGCCGTTAGTAGTAGGGATGCTCACCTCCGCCATGAACCCTCCTCATCGTCCGCTCCCCCGAGCGTAAACCAATGACGTACCGAGACGACACACAGCACCGTTTGTCGATAGTGCCGCCACACAGTCCATGCGGCGACGAGCAGTAACACGCCCGCCACGATCATCGTGACGTGGAAGCCGTCAAACAGTGGTTGGCTCA
The DNA here is from genome assembly GCA_021784785.1 of Actinomycetes bacterium. Lineage (GTDB taxonomy): Bacteria > Actinomycetota > Acidimicrobiia > Acidimicrobiales > Acidimicrobiaceae > Ferrithrix. The sequence continues at coordinate 8,300 of JAJYHJ010000181.1, forward strand.
CCAAGACGACCGGGTCGCTGCCTTCATCTGCGTAATCGATCCTGCTGCCGCCACGTGGATCGTCGAGGTGGCGCTTTGACCGTGACACCAGCCGTCTCTTGGCAGTCGTCACGGTCTCTAGGAACGAAACTCCAAATCTACGCCGATCGGGTCTCGTGCACGGTTCAACAGTGTCGGGCTCGTCTTCTTCGAGGAGCTTCTTCAGGTTTCCCCAGGTCTGACGCTCCTGAAGGTCGCCCAGGCGCGCGACAAGGGCATCGGCGAGTCGCAGCGGGCCTCTCACCTGCACCTCCCACGACCAGTGCATCCGAGTTCCCGAGCCGTCCGGCGCGAAGGTGAGTTCACCCTCGGTCATCATCGCTCGCGTGTAGGATCGCGAGCCAAGGCGGTGCGGCCGATCGTAGTGGGTGAACTCGACCGTCATCGGTACCAGGCGCCCCACGGATCGGAAGGTCGCCCGGAAGCGACTCCCCTCGCCGATGGGTTCACTCGACTCGAGTGACGAGCTCGCCATCTGCGGGTTGAAGCGTGGTTCGTTTCGCTCGTCGGCCACGAAGTCGAACACCGCTTCAACAGGGCGTTCGATCATGATGTCACCGTGTATCCGGGCCATAGCCAACCTCCAGTCGCGTCACGTCTCAAGCCGATAGCGGTAGGTCGCCCTGCGTCGGCGGAGTGCCGGGGTCGCTGCCACCGCCGTCGAAGCGGAAAGGTGGGTACTCGTCTCGCATGAGCACCGCGTAGGTGAGCACCCGGTAGCACCAACGGTTGAGGCCCATCGTCACGTCAAAGAGCTGGGTGGGGTAACTCCCGGTCATCGCGACGATGACGACGCCTAGTAGCGCAAGGAGGGTGATCAGCCCTGCTGAGTTTGCGCCCCACCCCCCGACGAGGATCCCCACGACCAGGTACTGGGGGATGGCCAGAAGCCACCACTTCACGAGCACGAGTCCACGGGAAAGCCGTTCGGGGTACTCGACATGGAAGTCTGCCGGGTAGTCGGGGTCAGACTGGAGGCTGAACGGCGGGTAGCGGTCCGTGCCAAAGGCACTCATCCCGTAGAATGAGACGCGCCAAGTCCAGCGGATCACGCCGACGTTGAAGTCGAACAGGCCCCGTGGGTAGCGAGCGGCAAAGAGGATCGAGAATCCGGCGACAATGGTGAGCACGGTCATCGCGATCCACAAGCCTGCGAGGCAGAGGAAGTGCGGAATCAAGAGAACCCACTTCACGAGCCAGAGCAGACGGCTGACCGGCTCATCGAGCCGACCCTCGAGGCGAACGGGGTAGGTGGTTGTCATAGGGTCACCTCCTCGATCGTCGTGACGAGAGGAATGCGGAAGCCGTCGCAGGCCTCGTTGAGCTCAAGGGAAACGAAGCGATCCGTCATCATGACGCAGTCTCCGCGAGCTGGTCGGCAATGGACGCGGCCCATTCCCTGATGGCTTTCCAGTCGAGGAAGTCGCCTTCGAGCCCGCGGAAGAGCGTCAGTCCTACCCGCTGCAGGCCCCGCAGGTTGTGGCGGTCGAGCTTGCCGGGGAACCTCATGTGCGCTCGCGCGCCGGTTGCCTTCTGGACTGCCTGTAAGTCGATCGGGTCGAAGTCCATCTGTCGCGCGAACTTTGAAGATGGTTTGCCTACCGGCCCGCTGGAGAAGAGCCAGACCGGTTTCCCGGCCAGTTCCGCACCGATGCGGTGCGCAAGGTCGATGGCCGGTGACAGCCAGTTACCCATGTATACGGCGCTACCGAGCACCACTGCCTCGAACTCCGACAGCGCGGAGACGTCTTCCGGTGGGGCGAGCGTGACCTCGAACCCACGGGACCCGAGTACGTCACCGATTGCCTTGGCAATCTGTGCGGTCGAGCCATGACGAGATGCGGCGCTGACAAGGACTTTCATGACTCACCTCCCAGCAGCGTCGACGCCCAGCAGGGTCAACGCTTGATGGGAACTAGGCAGGTTGCGCTCGACCGATGAGAGATCGAGCTTCCTGGTCGGACGCCTGACCTCGGTTTCGCTATCGGTGCACACTTCTCAGCCTTCCACGGTCTTTATGAGATTGAGTGTAGTGACTATTACACAACGTGCGACCACGCAATCTTGAAACTTGCGACCACCAATAATGTATCTGAAATCGAGTACAAGATGACTCATTTTGCTGAAATTTATCTGTACAGAAACCTCCTATGATTAGACAAGTCGGTCATCTTCTCGGCTCTAGATAGCGTGACTCAAGAGATTTGATTCGTGTAGGTAGTTTTGGCATCAGTCTCTTTCCTTTCATTCGGTTTGTTCTCAGTAGTAATGAGCAGTGGACCCTGTGGTCGAAATCTGACACCTGTGTGTAAAGGTGAAGCGCTTGTCCACATGGCCCAGATGGTTTGCAAAGCAAATCGTCCACAAGTCCACCGCAGAAACAAGATTCACGTGAATCTTGTTTCTGAATTGATTTGATTTAGCCTGGATCCACCGATGCACCTCGGTCTCGGGGTGCATCGGTGGCCCTCAGACCGTGATTTCGTGTCGTTGAGTTAACCCGTGGTTCTGGATCGGTTCTGACTCAGAGTAGGGACGTGATGGGTTAAGGATCTGATTTGGTTCTTTGGTTGTGGGGCACATGGAGAGTGTTTCCCGACCGCGCTTTCGAGTCGGAGGAGTTCCCTAGATGGGAACTGGTTCGAGTGCCCTAAGGGTGATGAGTGCACTCATGAAGGCCCCGGCCCATGGCCAACGAGCCGGGGTACGAAGCGTGATCTTTCCCGATCGGTTGACGAGTCGTCCCACGAGCGAGATGAAGGTGCGCCGAAAGCTACGAGCTATGACCATCGATTCGGCCGGGGTGATCTCACCGAGGCTCATAAGCAAAGTGGCCGCTCCTTTTAGAAAGTAAGGTTACGGATTGGTCTTTGACTGCTGATCCGCAAAGGAGTTGAGAGGGACCAAAGGCACAGGCAAGTATGTCGGTATTCCTAGACCGTGCAGAAAGCTTGAGATCCAGGCCCAACCATCCGGCGACCTTGCCAGTCATGCCCGTCGAGCTCCGCATCGAACCTATCATCTTCACCAACGCCAATTGCGGCAGCGCTCAATCCCGCAAACCACCATCGCGCATGCGACGAACCTAGTATCGCCAGCGAGTATACGTCAATCGGTACATAACACCCCAGATCATGATCGTTGCGTTTCAACCATGAATATGCCACGGATTACACCCCCACCGGCACGGCCTCGACGATGACGTTGTCGGCATAGGAGCCTCCTACACCAGGGATCTCTCGAAACGGACCGCCACAAGTGACGAGGGCAAGGCGTGGAGGTCCATGGTTGGAGAACAGCCATGAGTGGATCACCGTATTGGGAGAGAGGACCGGCTTGGTGGTGATCCGCCAGGTGCTCATCCGTCCTTGCCAGTTGAAGATCACCGCATCTCCAGGAACGAGTTCACCGATCGCTCCAAGGGCTCCCACTCCCTGCCCTACCCAGTTCACGTGACCAGCCAACAGGGTGATCCCTGAGTGGCCAGGAGTTGGGGTCTGTTCGTCCCAACCGACGTTGTGGACATCGGGAGGGATAGTAAGTGCCCCATTTACGGATCCCTCGGCCAGGATAGGGGCGGAGACGCCAAGGGCTGGAATAGAGATTGTAGCTACCTCATTGGGAAGCGTTGGGTTCCAAGGGACGCGGGTGGCTGAATGAGGGGCTGAGGTTGGGTCCGCGGCAAGGCGAATCGCCCGTTCGTGATCGTGATGGGTAATGCGAGCAATCTCGGCAGCAGGAGAGTCGTGTACTCCCACATAGGTCAAAACTCCCCCACAGACGATTACAAGAGTTGCGCCAAGGGAAGCGAGACCACGTCTGGTAAAGAGACCGAGTACTCGGTTCTTGGACCTAGAACTCTTATGCAGCCCCGTTGTGACCACCACTTGCTCGTCGCCTCTTGCGCTCAAGTGCTAGGTAGCCAAGACCGGCAAGGCCAGTCCCGCCGATGACCAGTCCCAACGGCAGAGCATTGGTGGTCGATGCCGGGGGTGTGGGGGGGCCGGTTGAAATAAAACTTGGACTAGCAGGGGTAGTCGTCGATGATGACGAGGGGGTAGTCGTCGATGATGACGAGGTGGTAGTCGTCGATGAGGCGAGACAGATGGGATTCGAAATCGTGTTGGATTCGAGAGTGACGGCACCATTTCGCGCCAATAGACGGCCGTTAATCGTCGCGCCGGTATTCGCAGCGATGGAGGTCAGTGCCAACACGGTGCCTTGAAAAGAAGATCCAGTTCCGAGAGTTGCTGAGCTTGTGACCTGCCAAAAGATATTGCAAGGGTTCGCATAATTCGTCAGAACTATATTGCTCGAACTGCTGGTGATCAGCGTGGACGAGAGCTGAAACACAAAGATCGCATTAGGATTTCCTTGCCCATCAAGAGTCAATGTTCCCGTGAGGTTGGAGGTCCCGCCAGGTACGGCATAGACACCTGGGGAGAGTGTCAGTCCGGCGAGGTCGGTCCCCTCCTGGGTAGCTGGTGTGAGTCCGGCCGCCTGCAGGTAGGCACTCGAGGTGGCTGTCTCCGCACTAGCCGCGTTAGAGTTGTTGTCGTTTGTAGTACCTTTAACCAGTCCGGGAGGGAAGCCGGTAATCGAAGATCCGGGAGATACGCCGAGATCGCCAGCGAGAGTCGTGGCACCTGTGTTGGTGACCGTAGTTCCTGCGAGTACAGAATACGTCCCTGCCGTGCCCAGTTGCACCCCTCCACTCGAGCTGGCAAGTGCAAACCGCTGTGCAGACTGCAGAGAGCCTCCCAACATCACAAGAGTGACGGGTAAGCCCACCAGTCCCAACGGCACGATTGACCAGAATCTATGTCTGATACCTAGCAAAATATTGTTTGTCGCCACATTAGGAACTGTAGCCGTTTTCCACAAACATAAGGTAGTACTTTATTTTTGTCCGCCAAAAGAGAAATAGTCTGCCGGTCTTTCTCGATTAAATTCCGAGAAAAATGGTGTGGGGCCGGCAGATAATGATGTCTCGAGATCTGCACATCCATCGTATTATGACAACGACATGTTCGTTCAACCTCGCGAAGTGGAGCTGTTCATAACCCAGACAGATCTTTTAGCATCGAACGTTGGTCTTCGGTAAGTACTAGAGGCGGTCGTTGTGTCTTCCTTGCCATGATTGCCTTACAGGGTTCAATACAATCATGGCACAAATTACCACCTATAAGTGCTATTCACGGAACGAACTACTAGAACTCTCCGGTCGAGCGTGGGTAGTGCACTCCATCGCTTGGGCGATAGATCACTCCGCCAGGACACCAACTCAGATAGATACCCTGCACTACGCTATCGTTGCTTTAGCGCCTCAATAAGCTTGGGTAAAACTTTATGAGCATCTCCTACCACACCTAAGTCAGCGATCTGAAATATCGGTGCATCCTTGTCCTTATTTACGGCGATAATGTTCTTCGACCCCTTCATGCCCACCATATGCTGAGTTGCTCCTGAGATCCCAATCGCTATATAAAGGTTAGGTTTCACAGTCTTACCTGTCTGACCAACCTGGTAGGAGTAGGGAACCCAACCGGCATCCACAATCGCTCTAGAGGCTCCCGGCGCCGCATTCAGAAGCTTTGCCAACTCCTCGATAAACAAGAAGTTCTCCGCCTGACCTAGCCCTCGACCACCTGCGACAACGACGGCCGCTTCATCAAGTTTAGGTCCTAAACGTTCTTCCGAATGAGTGGAGACAACCTTAGCAGAGTCCGAAAGACCGATTCCCTCAACCGTTACGTTTTCTATGACAACTTCCTTAGAGGGAGTCTCCTTTGGAACAAAACTCTTAGCGCGCACACCGAAGAGTCGCAAACCTGGATGAGTAAACTGTGAGCTGGCAACCTCCTCGCCTCCAAAGATTTGATGTTCCGCTCTAAGGTCGTCGTCTACTTCAATAAGATTTACCACGTTTGTGAGAACCGGAACGTCTAACTTCACTGAGAGCCTCGCCAAAGTATCTCGTCCGGTATAGCTCTGTGCGCACAAAAGCGCCCTCGGTAATTCCGATCCTTGGGTCAGGACCTGCGCTAACGCGTGAGAAAGCACGACTCCTGGAAGCGATGACTGATCAGCCGTCACAGCGTAAAGCCGCTCGACGCCAAAATGTTCAAGAGCCTTGGACAGGCCCGTTGGGTTAGTTGAAAACGCGAACCCAGACACCTTTTCAACAAAGTTATGCGCAGCCGAGATCAGTTCAAGACTAGTCGCAGAAGGAACTCCATCTTGGTCCTCGATTAGGACCCAAATACTACCATTCATCAGTTAGCTAACTCTCCTCTACCTAGATCTCAAACGACTTTAAGTTCTTTGAGATACTCGACAATCTTCGCATAAGCCTCACCATCGTCCTCTATAACCTGGCCGCCCTGACGAGCTTCCGCCTGGCGTAGAGCAACGACCATCTCCCTTGCACCGCTTCCCCCTACGTTGCTATCGTCAAGTCCCAAGTCATCAAGAGACAGTGACTCGATGGGTTTTGACTTCGCAGCCATGATTCCCTTAAAGGATGGATACCTAGGTTCAACAACTCCAGCTGTCACAGATATCACAAGGGGTAGCTCTGATACAATCTCATCGTACCCAGACTCGGTCTGTCTCTCAATGAGTGCACGCGTACCAGTTAGAGTCACCTTCTTCACGAAAGATACCGCCGCAACTCCAAGTATCTCAGCTATCTGCACAGGGACAGTACCTGTATATCCGTCTGTCGACTCCGTAGCCGTTATCACTAAGTCAAAAGGGTTACGCCTAATAGCCGCCGCTAAAACCTTAGCGGTTGAAAGAGCATCAGACCCCGCCAGCCGCTCATCGCTAACTAAAACCGCCCTAGCAGCTCCCATCGCTAGTGCAGTGCGAAGTCCAGAGGTTTCTCCATTTGGTGCCATTGAGACTAAGGTAACATCCCCTCCCCCGGCAGCATCCACTAGCTGTAGAGCCATCTCGACACCGTAGGCGTCGGAGTCGTCCATAACTAACTTACCTTCCCTAATCAGATTGAAAGATTCCGGTGCTAACCGTCCCGGAGCTGCCGGATCGGGGATTTGCTTAACACAAACCGCTATATTCATGAACAGGCTCCTTCTATTGCTTAATAAAGACCGTTCTAAAGGCCCTTGACCAACAGGTCAACTCTATTTGTAATTATATTACTTACCGACGGGTAACAAAAACCACCTGCTCGAATAGGGTCGTCTAGGGTCCACAGGCCCACGTTCAAAGCGTTTTCTCGACAAAGAGACAGCGCGAAGGGAGTCGCCCGCAAGTGGTGAATGTTGATCCCTTCACAACCTAAACGTAGAGCCTCCCGCACCCCTCGGCGGGTAGAGTCAGCTCTATCTAGTAGAAGATACCTAGGAATCCCCGGCAGAATCTGACCTAGTTCGTTCAGTGTTTCAAGATCAAAAGAGGAGAACAAGATAGCTGAATCTTCAATCCTGCGTTCCCAATAAGGACCCTTCATCGTCTGAGCTAGACGACTTACAGCCTCAGCTACTCTTGCGCGAGAGTCACGTTTGATCTCAAGGTTGATCAAGCCATCGTACGTTGCTAACGCCTCGTCGATGAGTGGAACGTCCAGCCTCGACTCTTGCGAGACTCCCCATATCATGGCTAACGACGTATTCGCTATCTCCATACGCTTGAAGGTCTTATCGTGGCAAAGCACAAGCTCTCCATCTAAAGTCATCCTAAGGTCTACCTCGACACCATCAGCTCCGACTTTACTCGCTCTCGAGATAGCATCTTTAGAGTTTTGAGTATGATCGGGCCACCAAAATCCACGATGAGCATAGATCTTTGGAGCAGAAACTTGATCGTTCATCACGACATCGCCAACGTCGGGATTGGAATCTCTATCGACACCGCAGATCCAGACGTACTGGAATTGAGCTGAAGAGTACCTCTTAGCTGCGATCGTACCAGATCTCGCACAATAAGAAGACCTAGCGATGTGGCCGACTCGATCGAAAACTCCTCGGGGAAACCCTCGCCATCATCTTTCACGAGCAACTTCACTTTGTCATCTACACTAAACAGTGCCACCGCTACAGTTAATTCAGAACGATCTCTCGCCCCATGTTCTATCGAGTTCTGAATCAATTCTTGCAACACAACCGCCAACGGCGTCGCTAACTGTGCTTCTAGTTCCACAGACGCTACTTCAATATTTATAGCTAACTTCAAGCTAGGCGGCGCCGACTCTTGAGCCAACTTTACGATAGCCGTTACAATCTCTTCCATGGAGACCTGCTCTCCGATTTCCCGAGACAGAACCTCGTGAACCACTGCTATCGAACGAATACGTCGCTCCGCCTCTTCTAGCGCACTACGCGCCTGCAGTGAATCAACCCTACGACTCTGAAGTCTAAGCAAAGAAGAGATCGTCTGAAGATTATTTTTGACTCGATGGTGAATCTCTCGGATAGTAGCGTCTTTGGAGATCAAGAGTCTCTCGCTGCGTCTAATGTTCGTTACATCTTGCAACAAGAGCAAGAATCCATCGGCCTTTCCAGAGGCTATGAGCGGCATACAAAAAAAGGTCACTGCAGCCTCTTGCTGACCTTCAATCTCTTCAAGAACAGGTGCTAGGGTCTCCGTTGATCTAAATGGTCCATCAAGTTCAATACCTTGTTCCGACAGAGTTTTCCCTATAGTCGGAGAGGAACATCCCAGTCTATGAAGTGCACTAAGTGCGTTAGGAGACAAGAATTTGACACTTAGGTCTGCATCTAAGAGCACCACCCCATCTCCAACTCTTGGAATACTCGCCGAATCGTCTATCTTGTAGGGATAGTCTCCGGCGAGGATCATCTTTGTAAAACGATCAAATATCTTTACGTAAGTGGACTCCAATTCACCGTGAATTCTGAGGGGGTTCAACATGTAGTCCCGAGCTAAAACACCAAATACCTTACCTTCAGCACGAAGCGCAATACAGTTCGAAACGACCATATGGTTGGAGTTCGGGTCCACCCACTCCGCAAAGGCCATTCCCCCACTTCTCAGCGCCGACTCGACCACTCCTACAGACGCAGCATCGTAGTAGACTCCGACAAGATCTCTCGGATGAACGGTCTGCGAAGTTGCGGGGCGAACCTGAGCCGCAACAACAAACTCCTTGGCACTTGAGTCACTTGGGATATAGATCAGTAGGTCGGAAAAGCAAAGATCAGCTAAAAATCCCCAACGTCTCACCAGATCTTTGAAGTAAGATCTGGTCGTTTCTGGCAACTTTGTGACAACCTCATCTGGGAAGCTTTGCACCGTCGATATCCTCTTACCTTTGAGTGATTGGAGTTGGGAGCGGCTTTCGACCACTAAATGACAGCAAGGAATCGTAACCTGCTTTTGAGATTAGTTGCTTTATCTCGTCGATTCGATATGCGACATCTACTATACCATGCGAGTCAGAGGCGGTAGTGATAGGAACCCCCTTATCGAAGAAGTAACTTAGTAAAGTTGGACCTGGATACGGTTCCTTTACCGGCTTGCGCCACCCAGCAGAAGATACCTCGGCAGCAATCTGAGCCGACGCAGCCGCTTCGGCCATTCGTTCATAGAACTCCTCCGGTACGGCCGGGAAAAGCCCTGCAACCTTGATCAGATCTGGGTGAGCAAGAACATCCACTACGTTAGATGCACTAAGTTCCTCCAGAGCCCTTGTATACCCCTCCCAAGCTGATTCGATGACAA
>JAJYHJ010000101.1 GCA_021784785.1 Actinomycetes bacterium
CTACATTTAGGCATGAGAGTCGCAGTAGTATCGATATTTCCAGACCAATTAGCTAACTACGCTGGTTTTGGGGTTATAGCCAAGGCACAACAGGTCGGTTCTTTAAAGTTAGAGTTCATCGACCCCAGGGACTATACGACCGATATTCATAGATCCGTGGACGACGTACCATTTGGGGGCGGACCGGGGATGCTGATGAAGTGTGAACCGTTATTTGAAGCTGTGGAGAGTAACGAGGTGCCTCGACCTGTCGTTCTTTTGTCTCCGGGCGGCGAACCGTTGACTCAAGGGGTTGTAAAAGAACTCTCCTGTTATTCAGGATTTACCCTTATCTGCGGTCGTTACGAAGGCGTTGATAGCCGAGTGGAGAAGCACCTGGTGGATAGAACGCTTAGCCTCGGAGACTTTGTACTAGCTGGTGGTGAACTAGCGGCGTTATGTGTTTTGGAAGCAGTATCACGACTTTTGCCAAGCGTGCTCGGTAATGAGGAGTCATTCCGAAGCGAGAGCTTTGAAGACGGTCTATTGGAACACGATCAGTACACAAGACCATCTGACTTTAAAGGCTACAAAGTGCCCGAAGTGCTGCTCAGTGGAGACCATAGAGAGATAGCGCGTTGGAAAAGAAGGCGGTCACTTCTTATAACGGCCGAACGTCGACCAGATCTCCTAAAAGACGCTGTATTGTCCGATGAGGAAGTGCTGTTTTTGCGTGAGAACGGCTATTCTGAAAAGGTTGAAAAGATAGTTAAACCATCCGAGGACAAAAATGCACGCTACTGATATCGTTGATCAAGACTCACTTCGAAGCGACATTCCTGACTTTGCGCCAGGAGATACCTTGAAAGTCCACGTTCGAGTGGTGGAGGGTGACAAAGAACGTATCCAGATGTTTCAAGGCGCAGTCATACGCAGACAAGGTTCAGGTGTTCATGAGACCTTTACCGTTAGAAAGGTCAGCTTTGGCGTCGGAGTCGAGAGAACCTTTCCAGTCCATAGCCCTATCATTGCAAAGATCGAGGTTTTAACTCGAGGTGATGTGAGGCGCGCCAAACTTTACTATCTACGCGATCGGGTTGGAAAGGCCGCCAAGATCAAGGAAAAGCGTTAACTTGTCGGGGCGATTCTTCTTCGAACGCCCTTACTTTGTTGTGTTGAAGCAACGTCGGGCCTCACAGTGAGTTCCGAGGATCTTGAGCGATATGAGACTGAGATAGAGTTAGCGCTCTATCAAGAGTACCGTTCAGTTCTATCCTTGTTCAAGTATGTCGTTGAGACTGAACGCCGATTTTACCTTGCTAACTCTGTTGAACTACAGGTTCGCTCTTCAGATGGAGGCTTGGAGTTTGTCGAGGTCCTTCTAAGAGATGCATGGGTATGGGACATGTATCGCCCACAACGCTTTGTTAACCAGGTTCGAGTAATCACTTTTCGGGACGTAAACGTCGAGGAGATTGCGACTGCGTAGAGGTATAGGACTTGGGATGATTGGAGAGTTGGTTGACTTTATCTTCTTATCGAGTGTACAGGTTCGCGCGTGACTAGAACGCCAAAGGAGTACTTGCACGGTCCAAATCCAGCAATTTCTTTGAACGCCACCTACTACAAGGGACAACGGAGCGTGTATGGAAGAGATACCAATCCGACATGGGAGTACCTTGAAGAGGAGATTGGTCGACTCGAGAACGGACTCTGTAGTGTATTTGCTTCGGGGATGGGTGCTATTGCATCGATGATCGGTGGTATGTCAAAGTCACAGCGCCTTTATCTAGCTCGTGACTCCTACAACGGAACGAGGAGACTCTCGGAGTTTCTAGGCAAAATCGGGCGGTTGGACCTAGCCTATGCAACTCCGAGTGAGATACGTGAAAAGACATTCCTAAAAGGTGCGAGACCTGGAGACATCTTCTTCTTCGAGTCACCTTCTAACCCTGAGCTAAACGTCTATGACATATCGGAGATCGCTTCTGCATGCAAGGAAAGTGGTGTGCTTGTGGCGGTGGACAGTACCTTGGCCACACCTATTTTACAGCAACCCTTGAACCTTGGCGCAGATATTGTCATTCACTCCTTGACAAAGGCGATCTCAGGCCACTCAGACGTCTTGGGAGGGGCGGTCGTTGTACGCGATAGAGACTTAGACGCAGACTTTAAGATGCGTAGATCTCTCTTTGGTGCTATTGCGTCTGCTCAGGACGCGTTCCTTATTCTTCGAGGGCTAAAAACCTTAGAGATTCGGATGGAAAGGGCTGTAGCGAACGCGAACAGTGCCTTTGAGGTTTTGTATGATCGCATCGGTTCGGAGTCGTTGCGATATCCGTACCATCGAGATAGCGATGAACTTGCTGTGGCAAAGACACAGATGAAAAGCGGCGGCAGCGTGCTGAGCGTAATCTTTGAAGGATCCGCACAAGCCGATGCCTTCGTTGACTCTTTAAATATTTTCCACAGAGCCACCTCGTTAGGAGGAGTCGAGTCCTTGGCGGAGAGAAGGGCATTTCACAAAGGTGAAGAGAGTACGCACCCTGGATTAGTCAGACTCTCCTTTGGAGTCGAGCCTTGGGAGGAGTTGAAAGGCGATCTCTTGTCTGCATTAGAAGGTATTGGGCTTTAACTCTAGCTCATTGTCTTCGTTTCTCCCAGCATCTTCTATGCCAGTGCCTGCGCATGTCTGGAGCTTCAATTGGAACGACGACGTAGTGTCCCACTTTGGGGAGTATCTCATAACTACATGTAGGACAGATATAGGTTTTCCGAGCTTGATAGGGCTGGACGAATCTAACCTCTGCGACAAGTCCGGTGTGCGGGTCTTGAAGTTGTCCCTGATTGTCCGTATAGCTATCCATGATAATAAAATACGTTACTTCAGAGTGAGAGTGTTTACTAGCTGTGATCTTCGACTTGGCTCACGAAATTAAAGTCGGTGTCAACGTCGAGGTGACTGTTTTCTTACGCTAAGTCTTGGTATCTTGCAAGAGTGGAAAATATCAACTATTTGGAAGAAGACGGTATCGCTACCTTGACACTTATGCGACCCGAGGTGAAAAATGCCATTACCCATGAGATGTGGGAGCAACTCGACGTTCTCTTTGGACGCTTTGAGTCTTCAGATGCGAGGGTATTGGTCGTGACGGGAGGATCCGAGTGTTTTTGTTCAGGAGCCGATCTCCGAGATCAAACGCGTGTTGCGATAGATCCGTTGACTCGAATGAGGCGAATCTCAGCGGTGGCAGCTCATCTCCACAACCTCCCTAAACCCACGATCGCTCAAGTCCAAGGCGTGGCGGCTGGAGCGGGTTGCAACTTGGCTCTAGGTTGTGATCTTGTCGTTGCCTCAGAGAGTGCTAGCTTTATTGAGATCTTCTCCAAACGAGCGCTATCGTTGGACTTTGGGGGTAGTTACCTATTACCTAGACTTGTGGGCTTGGCCAAGGCTAAAGAGATAGCGTTTTTTGCAGACGCGATCGATGCGAATCGGGCGGCGGCGCTAGGCCTGGTTAATAAGGTGGTAATGGAGTTAGAGATCGATGAGGTAGTGATGGAATGGGCTCGTCGCCTCCGAGATCTGCCCTCGCAAGCGCTGGCTATGACGAAACAACTTTTAAATGAGTCCTACAGTTCCACTATAGAGCAGGCGTTGGAGCGGGAGTCTCAGGCGCAGGTTATAAGTGCACACTCTAAAGATGCAAAAGAAGCACTTCTTGCATTTCGTGAACGCCGAGAACCCAGGTTTTGGCCCTGATGATGAGTGCTTTGAAGTTCTCAAAGTGTGGAGGTTGAGCGGCTGTGGGGGACGAATTCTCATCATTAGTGGTTGAAGGTGCGACGGTTTCGGACCTATACT
>JAJYHJ010000105.1 GCA_021784785.1 Actinomycetes bacterium
CTTCACCTAGTAGAATTCGTATATAGACCAAATAGCCGGCGCAGAGGATCTTAGTTGATCGAACGCCTCTTGAACACTGCGACTTTATCTAAAGGGTTGCCTACGAGATCACTGTAGGGTGCGAAGATGAGACTCATTTGTGAAATGTTATCAGCTTGGATACTTATCTAGGCATCTTGTCCAGCACAGTATGAGTCTTTTGCAACGGAACCCTTTTCATGCTGTTAATGAGCGTCGGAGAGATTATCAATAGTGGTAGTGTCCATACGGGGTTATCCATAGATTAGGCGGGCTCCTACGTCGCCCCCTCCGAGTAGTAAAGCCATCAGGTTCGTGAGATCATTTGTATCATGAGCTACCATAACCAAATTTTTGCAACGACGTTGAGATGTTACGACCTGGTGCTAAAGTAGTGCTTTGAGAAGAAACTCCGTTCGTTTTTTAGCTAGCGCTAACCGAGATCCGGGAGAAGTGGGCATATGCCTAGCTTCTGGAAGAACCATTATTTCGGTCTCTATCCCTAGTTGCAATGCGTTTTCAATAAATTGAGCAGTATTGCGAAAATGAACGTTTTCATCTACAAGACCATGGATGATGAGGCAAGGAGCCGTGATATCTTTCAGGAAATTTAAAACAGAGGCTTGCGCGTAGCCCTGTTCATTTGTCTCGGGAGTATGCATATACTTCTCCGTGTAAGCGGTATCGTAAAGTGCAAAGTCTACGACGGGAGCTCCGGCTACCCCCACTCGAAAGAGCTTAGGTCGCTTCGCTAAAAGGCTTAGCGTCATGAATCCACCGTAACTCCACCCGAATACGCCTACCTTATGTTCATCCGTTCCAAAGCGTTCATGTACGTAAGTTAACCCAGCAACTTGATCGTCTAGCTCAACGGTACCCATAGACCTAAAGATAGGAGATTCGAATCCCTTTCCTCTTCCGAACGACCCGCGGTTATCAAACTTCACCACCACTACGTCATTTTGGGCGAGTAACTGTGCTTGCATGTCGACGCTTTCATGCCAGCCGTTTTTAACCATCTGAAAGTGCGGCCCTCCGTAAACCTCTAACACTGTTGGTTTTCCTTTAGTGATTCCATCTGGGGGCGCATATAGTGCGCCGTACATCGTTTCTCCGTTTGCCAAAGGCACTGTAAATAGTTGTGGAGCACGGACTCCTAAGTGTTGGAGGCTGATTTTTGGTAGCGCCTGATGTCGTTCCAAAAGGCGTGTTTCGTCTTTGTCTAGGAGCTCGTAGATTTTGATCTGAGCAGATGCCTCTAGGTTGTTATAGCGCTCGACGAGCCATCTATTACCTCTAGATATAGTTACGTCACGTAGTCCTTCACCTGGAGTCAGAGGCGAGCTCAGTTTATTAGTGGCAAAGTCGAACCTTTGGATGCAGTGCTGTAATGGTGAATTAAAGTTGGTTAATAGGTATGTGCATCGATCTTTTAGATTGACCGATAGGATCTCTAAAACTTCGAACTTTCCAACCGTTAATTCAGTCGCTACCCTTTCTCTTATTGCGCAGAGATGCCGTCCCCCACTCCGTTCTGTTGTCGTTAGGATTGAGCCGTCGTCCAATAAATAGTAACCACCTCTAGCGTTGATCCAAGGTTCGATTTCTTCGTGATAGACATCCGTGAAGGCGTTGGTCGATACCGAAAATAGAAAGACTGTTTGCTTGTTTTGGAATCTATTGAGATATTGCATGAGTAGATTATCTGAGTCGAGCCACTTAACGTACGATAGATATTCAAACTCCGGTGGAGTCTCAATAGTTCTAATTACGGCGCCGGATGCTTTGGCAACGTAGAGCGTCACTTTCGCGTTTGCCTTACCTGCAAATGGGTACCTGTGGTACTCTACATTGTTGTCGGCTGTTCCAAGGTGCACGATCGGAAACTCTGGAACGTGTCTTTCGTCGACTTCACAGTATGCGAGATGGCTACCGTCTTTTGAGAACCAGTATCCTTCTAATCGATCAAACTCCTCTTGGGCTACGTACTCTGCTATACCTATTGAAAGTTGCGGATCACTAGGTTTAGCGATTACTTGCGTGTCGCCAGTGACGATATCGATGGCGATGAGTAGGTTATCGCTTATCGCGGCGATCTTCGTTGTGTTTGGTATATATGAAGGACTAGATATCTGATAAGCGCTTAAGTCTCTAACCACTTCCGATGAGTCTGGATCCATTAGGAAATAGCGTCCGTCAACGTTCACAAGCAGAAGTTCACGTTCTAATAGATCTATAACCTCAAAGCTAGTAATACCGTCAAAGGCAATCCGAAGCCTCTGGCGACGCAAGTCTTCTTCTAAAGTGCTCTGGCTAACCGTTGTAATCGGCGTGCCGATCTCTTTGGCTTGTCCATTGGCTAGGTTTAATCGAAAGAGCGCTAACCCCGACTCATCTTCCTTTGGAAATAAGTAGTAAAGACTCAGCTCGTCGACAGAGAAAGTTGGCGTAATCCAGGTAGTTGTACCTGGTGGGGATCTCCTGGCGATATCTTCGTAGGAAATCGGGGAAAGGACTGTGCTCGATGTCATATCGAAATCCTAACCCAGGCTAACTGGCTTCAGGCAATAACGCCAAGCGATCTAGGTTGTTTGAGCAAAATGCTGCTGGAACTTTTATTCGAATAAATGTGTATCTGTGGTATGGAACCAACTGGCGATACTTGAATTGACGACCCTGTCTAGTTTGCTCTAAATGTGCAAATACTGACCAGAAAGATGCGGGAGGAAAGCTCGAGTGGAGAAAGGTGCACACACAGGAGCCAAACCCTTTCAAAACCTGTATTGAGGTGATCGGATGTTAAAACGTTGGTTAAAATCCTGTAGCTAGCTCTTAACCCGAGAAAGTTTTACTTCGGCTTCTCAAGGATAGGAACTAGCGGAAGGCTACCGATCGTCCAGGCACCTGAACCTAACTCATAGCTCCGTGTGTTTCCATTGGTGTCGGAGGGGGGACTTGAACCCCCACAACCTTGCGGTCACTAGGCCCTCAACCTAGCGCGTCTGCCTATTCCGCCACTCCGACAGTGATTAGTTAAGATAGCAGCCTAGAGACATTAATGACTCGGTTAATAGAGGTAAAGTTTTGCGTTGTTGTGTACTAGTGTAAAATCTTGGTGGATCATTAGGGATAGGAAGCGGCTATATGTAACTTTTGGATAAGATCGTCAAGGTATCTTTGGTTGCTTAGTCAGACGGATTTGAGATAGGACAAGAGGGTGAATAATGAGTCTTTTGGAGATTAAGGATCTAAAGACCAATATCAGACTTCGGACAACCGAGGTTCATGCAGTTGACGAGGTGAGCTTTTCAATTGAGACCGGCGAGTCAGTTGGTCTCGTAGGTGAGTCTGGCTGTGGGAAAACTATGACCGGCATGTCCATCATGCAGCTTCTTCCACCGGGGGGGTATATAGCATCAGGTTCAATTTCTCTTGAAGGACGTGACCTCACCAAGATTCCGGAGAAAGAGATGAGATCAGTTCGTGGGAATGATATTGGAATGATCTTTCAAGATCCAATGACCTCACTAAATCCCTGCATGACGGTTGGTAATCAGATTGCAGAGACGGTTAGGCTGCATCGCGGGGCATCCAAGAAAGAAGCTCTCGATCGTGCTGCTGAGGTCCTGTCGTTAGTCGGAATGCCAAATCCTCGAGAGAGGCTCAGCTACTACCCGCATCAGCTATCAGGTGGCTTGAGACAACGCGTCATGATAGCGATGGCTCTTTCATGCGAGCCGAAACTGCTTGTGGCGGACGAGCCTACCACGGCTTTGGATGTGACTATTCAAGCTCAGATCCTTTCCCTCCTTGATGACCTTAGGTCAAAACTTGGTATGGCTATGTTGTTGATCACCCATGACATGGGCGTAATCGCAGGTAGGGCAGATCGGGTACTGGTTATGTATGCCGGGAAGATTGTTGAAGAAGCCGATACCGAGAGGTTGTTCCTAGATACACATCATCCTTACGCAGAAGCACTCTTGTCTTCCATCCCGCCGCTAGATAGAGATGTTGAAGGGCATCTCTATTCGATACCAGGTCTTCCACCTGATCTTACAAATCCTCCGACTGGATGTAGGTTTGCCTCCCGTTGCCGTTATGCACATCACGACTGCTTCAATAATGAGCCTGAGCTATCGACTCCAGAGGGATACGACCACGCATTTGCCTGCTTTTTTCCCGTAGGCTTAAAGCTCGGCGAGGAACGCAGTGCAAAGGTTGAGATTAAAGTTGATGGATCGGGATATCGAAGGATCTATGCCGATCATCCCGAGACCCTTATGGTGCTTGATCATGTAAGCAAAGACTTCGCTGTGACAAAAGGTGCAGTTTTACAAAGAAAAGTAGGTACTTTACAGGCGGTCACCGATGTTTCGCTAACTGTCTTTAAAGGTGAGACCCTTGGTATAGTTGGGGAGTCAGGATGTGGTAAGACAACTACTGGCTCAATGATGGTAGCGCTTGAGGAACCTACCCGTGGGTCGATCTACTTCAATGGCGAAGACATGACGAAGCTGAAGAAGAGCGAAGTGCGCTCTAGGCGTAAGAATCTCCAACTTATGTTCCAAGATCCTTATGCGTCGTTGGATCCGAGAATGCGCGTAGAACAGATTATCCGTGAACCGCTTGACGTAAATAAGGTCGGATCTAAGGAAGAGAGAACGAATCGAGTTGTTCAGCTGCTGGGCGAGGTGGGGCTTTCTTCAAAGGCCCTTGAGAGGTACCCTCATGAGTTTTCAGGTGGCCAACGGCAAAGAATTGGATTGGCGCGTGCCCTAGCGCTCAATCCCAAACTGATCGTGGCTGACGAACCTGTGTCTGCTCTTGATGTCTCTATTCGCTCCCAGGTATTGAACCTAATGAAGGATCTCCAAAGTGTCCACAACTTAACTTATGTGGTTATTTCACACGATCTTTCAGTGGTGAGGTATTTAGCTGACCGAATCGCTGTAATGTACCTTGGTAAGGTGGTAGAGATTGGAAGCGGAACGGATATCTATGAACGCTCTGCTCACCCGTACACGGCGGCACTTTTGACGGCAGTGCCTATTGCTAATCCGACCTTAGAACGTAAAAAAGATAGGAGTATGGTAAAGGGCGAACTTCCTTCGGCGATAAACCCCCCTTCTGGCTGTCGCTTTAGAACTCGGTGCGTCTTTGCTCAAGATATCTGTGCCGAGTTAGAACCTCCTCTAAGGAGCTTTGGTGGTGCTCATGAGGCTGCATGTCACTTTCCTTTGCAAACGCCCGTCGTCGGTGAAGCGGCACTTAGCAACGCTTAGAAGTGATTAGTAGTTTACTGATGACCGTCTCGGCTTCTAGTAAGTGGCCTCTGGAACCTGATCCACATGATATGACCCCCGTTTATTGGACCATAATCATGTGAGTTTGAACGGGTTCTTTACTGGTTCTAGAGCTTCGAGTTAAAATGGAGTGAGATGGTTCAAAGAGCAATGCCGTCCCTCGATATCGTAGAAAGTTGCGATGTGATTAGCCATTGCGACAGAGAGTTCAGCGACAGTGGTACAGGAGTTTCTATCCATTCGTTCTGTTTGCATACGTTCCCAAAACGATTCCATAGGAGAGTTGTTGTAACAATCGCCGATGTTTTCCATTGATCCGAAAAGGTTTAAAGGGACAATCTTGGTTGAAAAGACTATGAGGTGAATTGGGTTCTGTTATCGATATACAAGGACAGTCCTAGGAGTCCGTGGGCGGCCAGATACAGCCATAAAGACGGCGTCGTTTACCATAATCGGTATCCTGATGTCGATCGATAGACCAGCCGACGACTACACGAGTGTAGGTATCCAGGACAGCGCAACAGTAGACTTTTCCTTCTCTGCTTTGATGTTCAGTAATATCGGTGAACCAGGGTTGGTTATGTCCTTCTACTATAAAACTCCGTTTCACAAGGTCAGTACTCGTCGCAATATTGATTAAATCTCTATGACCAGCTGTTGTCTTTGGAAGTCCAAAGAAAACAGCTGGTCATGATACGACTGACAAGCTTGTGATTGACGATCAACCCCCGCTCTATCTCAAGGGCTGCTTTTATCCATCGTCTTCCGTAAGTGTCTCTAGAAACCAAGCGAATCTCGGTAACAATATCTTTGAGTAAAAGACATCTGATGGACGAGTCAGAGTGACGATGGATCTGGTTTTCAAAATACGTAGACCTGTTGAGAGCAACGACCCTACAGGTCTTTGTGTAATGGATGTCCCAGATCGCGAAGTCCAGCTGCGATCTGGGACTTACTCTTGGACTCAATATCATCTCTTGGTTAAACAGAGCGCAGGAATCCTTGGCAAGGTGGAATTCGTCTTCAAGCTCTTTGATCCGCTTTTGAGCTTTGCGTAGCTCGTCAGATTGGAGGTTCATGGCACCGATCTTCACGTTGGAGTCTATTTCCGCCTGAACTTTCCATCTGAGCAAGGTGGTACCTTCACATACGCCGGATGCAACGGACACATCACTTACTCGTTCACCCAAAAAGTTTTGCTCACGTATCTTCTGTCTGAGTTTGTTTAAATATGATCTTGACACTCGGATGTCCATTGGCTAGTCGTCTCCGTACTCTTACAGCCGTGGTTCGATTTTCGGGGTGATATCGACTGTGCGAGTGGGAAGGCCGCGTCTATTTTGCTTTTCTAGTTCTTATGCTGCGTTGGGTCTTTAGTAGTTCTTGGTGGAAAACTCTCATGTTTCCTGGATTAGCTAAGGACCACCCCACACGGTTGCCCCTTCCAAGGTCAAGAATCCATGAGGACTTAGATGTCCGTGGAGTCGCGTGTGGGGCATCGTATGCATCGCCTTCACGGTTCTTTTAGGCATCCCTCCGTGGAGTCGCGTGTGGGGCATCGTATAAGTTATTCAAAGTTTGCATACCATGGTTTAGGTCAATCGACCGACTGAGTAAGGAATGAAAAACACGTCCTTTGCTGGTCGGAGTAATCGTCTTGGATAGTGAGCTGGTGAGTACCTCATGCACGTTTTGTAGAGACCTTCCACAGTGTGATGCGAAGAGCAGACGGACTTCGTTTCTTTATTGATGGGTTCCTCGGAGATAGAACGATGCTTTGATAGCGAGGCATGCTCACGCATTATAAGCAGGTCTATGTTTGAGTTTCAAGCGAGTGCGAAGAGAGATCTACGTCGATACTGGAACGCGGGGAACTTTCTTCGCTTCGAGTGAGCGCAAACTTAGTTATCGTTTTTGTAACCTAACTTCAAGTGAGTCTCGTAAGGCATCTCCGATAAAGTTAAAGGCGATGACTGTTATTATGATGGCGAAACCGGCTGGGTAGATGAGCCACCAGTAGCCGTCGTAAATATAATTAACGCCATTAGAGAGCATCTCGCCCCAGCTGGCCGCGGGCGGTGGAAGGCCTAGACCAAGGTAACTTAGCGTAGCTAGAACCAGGATTGCATCGGCGATCTGGAAGGTGGCGTTTACTGCGATAGTGCCGATCGTGTTAGGTATTATATGTCGGACAACTATCCTTGTAGGTCCTCCACCCATGATCTTTACGGCCTTTACGTACTCCCTCACCCTAAGGGACAGCGCCTCTCCTCTGACCAATCGTGATGGCGATAACCAGGAGATAAACGACAAGATGAGTATCAGAATCGTCATATTAGGAGTGAAAGCTGCAGCTAAAAAGATAAGGAGAAACAGCGACGGTATCGATAGAAAAACATCGACGATGCGCATCATTACTGAGTCAAGTTTGCCACCTATGTAGCCAGCTATGGCTCCCCAAAGAACACCAAATACTGTAGCTATTATCGCCACAGCGATACCTATCTCAAGGGAACTTTGGCCTCCTACCATCAATCTACCTAAAACGTCCCTCCCGTTTTCGTCAGTTCCAAGAGGATGTCCTTTACCCGGCGGAAGGTTGATCTGGTAGGTGGTTGCGACTTGGTTTGTGTGATAGAGAAGTGGTCCGATAAAACAAAATATCGCCATAGCAACCACAAGACCAAGGCCTAAAATAGCCAACTTGTTCTCTAGGAAGGTTCGAAGAATGAGTTGTAGTGCGCTCTCACTTTCGCGAGCCTCGCCTCCCTCTGGACCGGTGGGGGAGACAATTTCGTCTTCAAACGGTGTGAGTTGATCCTCAGCCCTTGTCATTTAGTAGTACCACGCTTCAGGTAAAGGTTTAGTTCCATTTTAGTTTCAATGTAGTTTCCGTCGTGTGTTAGACTACGCATAACGTACCCTTGGGTCCAACACTGCATAGGCGATATCTGCAAGTAGATTACCTATTACCGTTGCTACGGAGACGATCAGTATTATGCCGAGAAGTAGCGGGAAGTCTCTGCTTACTGCAGCGTTGTAGAAGTCTAAACCAGTACCAGGGAAGTTAAAGACCTGTTCAGTTACTAGACCAGCGGTAAACACGCCAGGAATAGAGAGCCCTACTAGAGTGGCTATCGGTATGAGAGCATTTCTAAGCATGTGGCGCAGTAAAATAGCTTTGTTTGACAGACCTTTAGCTTTGGCGGTACGAATCCAATCTTGAGCTAACGCTTCTATTGCAGAGGATCTCATGTATCTTGAGAACGATGCATATGTAATCAGAGCTAGGGTAACGATTGGTAGTACTAGACCAGAGGGTTGAGATAGAATCTGTCCAATCGTTGAACCCTGTGGAGCTTCTGCTGGAAATAGGTTTAGCTTTTCTGCAAAGATTAATATCACTATCTGTCCAGCCCAGAAAGTTGGCATGGAGTATAGGAAAAATGAAACGCCTGTTCCTACATAATCGAGAGCTCGATTCCTCCTTACGGCCTGGATCACGCCTACAGGTATGGCAACAAAGATTGACAGTATGAGTGCGCTTCCTACCAAAAGGATCGACTTAGGCATGTCTTGCTTTAGTACCGAGGTTACGGGTTCGTTCAACTTGTAAGAACGACCAAGATTTCCATGAACAAGGTGATCGAGATATAAGAAGTACTGTATATAAACTGGTTGATTAAGTCCGTTTTGTTGGTTAAAAGCGTTGATTTGAACCTGGGTCGCTCGAGGTCCTAGCAAAGCTCTAGCTTCGCCACCTGGAATTATGTGTTGAAGCAGGAAGGCTATTATCGACACTCCAAGTATTACGATCAGAGATTGGATTGTTCTCCGAATTAGATATCTCGTCATTTATCTTTATGCTCCGCCTTGGTATCAAGTTCAATACTAAGCACAGTTGTCCTTCTCAATTACTATGAAAGTAATAGAATCAAACTACTGTCGACTACACAACATATATGGTAACTCTTATTAAAGTAACTAAGCGCCAATTAGATGACTAGGTACCGCGATCGATGCTAGCTAATGCATCACGGTCGCGGTACCACTTTTATCTATTAATTACTTCACAAAGTACCATGTCTCTGGAGTCAGGTTTGCATATGGATTCTGCGTGACGCCTTTGAGGTTGCTCTGGATCTCTGAGAGCTGGAATGGTGGGTTTGGCTGATAGATCACTGGTAGCTGCTGCACCATATAGTCCTGATAGGCGTTGAACGCTGAGTTGAACTGTGACGTCGTCGCGGTGTGAGTCTGGGTTATCAGTTGGTTTGTTTTAGGATCGTTGTAGCTACCGAAGTTTGAACCAGCTGTAGAGGAGAAGATCTCACCACCTGTTGGTGCGTAGTCCGGTGCATATACCCATCCACCAGCCCAGTTCTCCATCTGCCAGGTGCAGTTAGGGCCCGGTGGACAAGCGGCCGCGTTTGCGATCACCTGATCGAATGGAGCTTGGGATAGGTTGATGGTGATACCAGCGGAGGCCGCTGTTGACTTTAGAGCCTGCATCTCTTGGCTTACAAAGGTTAGACCTGAAGCGTACTGTAAGTTGAAGGTCAATGGCGTGTTAGCAGCAATTCCAGCTCCACACTCGTTGGCTGCGGTACCAGGCTTTGCACAGACGGTAGTACCGTTGGCAACGACCTTCCAGCCGTGAGAGGTAAGTAGAGACTTTGCTGCTGTAACGCTGAAGGGGTACATACCAGTCTTGGAGACTGAGTCAGCAAATGGGTTTGATATTGCTGTTGGTACTGGGCTATAGGTAGGTACGCCAAGACCATGGAGGAAGCTCTGAATCCACTGTTGCTGATCGATCAGGTGTTGGAACGCTTGTCTGAAGTACAGCTGCTTGAAGATAGGCCCAACGGTTGGGTTGTTGAAGTTCTCTACCCAGTAGTTGAAGCCAAAGAGGTTCCAAGGCTGCAGTGTGTATCCCTCTTGGGCTAGAGTTGCCTTTTGGGCTAAGTCGCTAAATGGGATGTAACCATAGGTGATACCTTTCGCCCTAAGTACGTTGTACTCTGACGAGGAAGCGGTAAAGGGTAGCTCAATGAACTCTGACAAAGATGCCTTGACCGGACCGCCATAGGCGGGGTTCGGTACAAATACAGCTTTCCCTTGAGTTGTGAAGCTTTTTAGCTTCCACGGTCCATCTACGATCGACCAGATAGGGCTAGTGGCATAGGTTGAAAGCTGTCCGGCTTGGGTGTTTAAGAAGTTATAGACGGCTTTGGCACCGCTTGTTGTCTGATCTGGAAGTGAAGACACCGGAGTCGACGCAGTAGGTGACGGCGCAGTTAGTGAGGTCTTATCCCAAGCCAGTGGAAGCGGTGTTATCTGAGAAAGTTCGTTGTAGGTGAACCAGGTTGGGTTGTAGCTCTTGTCGAGCTGAAACACTACAGTGTACTTTCCAGAGGCCTTATAGGAGACGATGTTGTCAGGAAATGCACCTGGAACATACGCAGCCCAGTTAGTTTTGTTCGCCTTCACTAAATTCATCCAAAAGATTACGTCCTGCGCGTCCACAGACTCTCCGTTGGACCACTTGTAGTTGGAGTTCAAGGTGACTGTAACTGTCTGGTTGTTGTTCGAGAATACAGGAGGCTTTGCCACGCTGTATGCATAGTTGATCTCAGCCTTTGAGCCGTTTCCATACCAGTAAAGAGGACGATACATCAGCGTTTGGAAGAGGCTCAAGTTGGCCGTCGAGAAGTTAGTAGGTGGTGTCAGAGGAAAGATGTAGTTAGGCTTTGCTCCCGGACCTTCTGCAAAGGTTGCAATGCCACCTTTGACCTTCGTGGTGCCCGTACTACTTGAAGACGAAGACGAAGCTCCAGATCCGCAAGCAGCAAGCGTTATGGCTGCCACAGTAGTTGCAATAACGGCGCTACTTCTGCGTCTTATATTTTTCTTCATCTATCTGACCATCCTTTCTTTCCTCCACATGAGGTTTTGGTTACCTTATCTCGGAGGTCACTTTCAAGTGACGACCTGTTCCGGAAGTTTAACCTTGCGTTTCCAAAGGGCGATTACCCTAAGCTTCAGATTTTGATGCTTGACTGAGTTCACTGGAGTCTCGGCCTGCTTGTCTCACCACACATTATTTGTACTTTCAGAGTGCAGACGACCGTAGGTTAGTTGCAGTTAGTAAGGCCTGTGTATCGTTGCTTTTAGCTGCGCGCTCAACTTTAAATCTGTCAAGAGAAGTTTCTGTTTAAGTTCTCTTATAAGTGTGCCAACCCTACTTTGGTGATGGCACTTAGATGTCAACAGGTACCACCTGGACTAAAAGTGTCCAATTTGCGTCTTAGACTTATGTGAAATAGGAATCTAGGGGCGTGTGTGGTGTTCGAGACTAAGATCCGATCGTTTGACAATTTCCAGCGGGAAAGTAGAACTTTAGGTTATCTACTCGCAGTTCACCGGAAGGCGAGCGAGGACAACATATCTTCACTCGCTGCTCTTTTCGCGTACTATGCTTTGTTTTCCATCTTTCCTTTGCTCTTGATTTTGGTATCAGTTTTGGGAGTTGTTCTAAGTAGTGACCCATCACTTAGAGATCGGATCGTGAACTCTGCTCTTGCAAATTTCCCTATCATAGGAAGTCAGCTGAGATCTCGCGCTGGGGGACTCAGAGGAAGTAGCCTAGGTTTGGGTGTAGGAACTGTAACACTTATGCTTGCTTCGAGGTCTCTAGCGAGTCTGGCTATAAGGGCGTTAAACGATGTCTGGAATGTTCCTAACGTTAAGCGCCTCGGGCTTCCATTATTGCTGGCTAAACAGCTTCTTTGGACCATTACAGTTGGCTGTGGGGTGACTTTATCTACTTTCTTTGCCGGGTACAGTTCGTTGCCGATGGCACTTGGCGTCTTGGTCTCTGCAATCATAAACGTTGCTACTTTTTTATTGGCGGCTCGAATCGCCCTGGGACCATCTGTTACGATTCGTAGTTTCTGGGGTGGTGCCACGTTGGGTGCACTTTTATGGGAGGTACTTCAAGCATTTGGTGGTGCGCTTGTGAAGCATGATTTAACGCATGCGAGTAGTACCTATGGTTTTTTCGCTATCGTTATTGGCCTTTTGACCTGGATGTATACTCAGGCCTACCTTACCTTGCTTGCAGTTGAAACTGACGTGGTAAGGGAAAAGGGCCTATGGCCACGCGCCTTAGTGCGAGATGATCCCACTGAAGGAGATAAAAGAAGCGAACATCTACGCATGCTGCAAATCTCTATAGAAAGATAAAATCCTGGTAGAAGTCGATGTATTAGAGAATCTCGATTGTTTTTCTCTTGCTCTACGGCTTGCCACTTTCGACAAGCCGTTTCCTCTGTTCTGGGTCGTGCATTGGTCTAGGTGCTCGTGACTCCTCAGCGTTATTGCCCTGATCCGTTGGCTGTATTCATGGACGGTACGTAAACTTGCTATGTACGTAAGGTGGAGATGGATGGACACTAAATGACGAGTTTATTTATCGTCCTATCTATCTAAGAGCAGTCGCTACTAAATTAGTAGTGGTTATCCGCTCAGGTTCGTCGCTGCTCAGAGGCTTACGACATATGGAATCTCAGACATGAATAGCTGAACCTTATGGGCAACAAAGATTATTTACAGTGCCTAACTCGGGAGTGGGCCGAAGCTTGGAAATGTGCCTGCTTACGTGAAGGCTCTGTTTCTATGTTGACACAAGGGTCCGGCAATAGTAGTTTTCGTGCTATCGAAAGGTGGATGATATGGCGGTTACTATCTCTCCGGAAGGGTTGTCCTTGTCGCAGCTTCGTAACGTTAGACTTCACGAGACAAAGTTTGTTTTAAGTGAAGAGTCTCGCCTTATTCTACGTGATGGTGCTGATGCTGTCGCTGCAATCGCTCGTAAGGGAGAACCAGCCTACGGGATAAATACGGGGTTTGGCCGATTGGCAACGACGCATATCTCCTACGATCAGATCGAACTTTTGCAGGAGAATCTCGTGCTTTCACATGCCGTAGGAGTCGGTGATCCTCTACCTGACGATGTGGTTAGGTTAATGCTCGTTTTAAAGGTGACTTCCTTGTGTAAGGGGTACTCTGGCGCAACACCTTCGTTGATAGATGCGCTCATTGCCCTTTTGAACCATGGCGTCATGCCCGTAATCCCTTCAAAAGGCTCGGTGGGAGCGTCAGGCGATCTTGCACCCTTGGCACATCTAGCGGCGATTCTTCTTGGTATAGGTGAGGTTCGAGTTGGCACAAAGAAACTTCCTGCCAAGGAAGGCCTTGCTTTAGCTGGACTGGCTCCTTTGAAGTTGAAAGCTAAAGAGGGCCTTGCTCTTTTGAATGGAACCCAGGCTTCTACGGCGCTGGCATTGGTAGGACTGTTCGCACTTGAAGATGTGTTTCGAAGTGCTCTTGTTGCAGGAGCCTTGTCCTTAGATGCCGCAGCGGGTTCGATTACGCCCTTTGATGAGCGTATTCATCTGCTTCGAGGGCACAAGGGACAGATCGACGTAGCTAAAACTTATAGACAGGTCTTAATCGGCTCGCGTATCGCCATGTCTCACGCCGACTGTGAAAAAGTACAGGATCCATACAGTTTGAGGTGTCAACCCCAAGTCATGGGAGCGTGCCTGGATATAATAAGAGGTGCAAGCCACACTCTCATAACAGAGGCTAACGCGGTCTCGGATAACCCACTGATCTTTCCTGATACTCTTGAAGTGCTATCGGGAGGTAACTTTCATGGTGAACCGGTCGCTTTTGCATCAGATATTCTGTCGATAGCTGCTTCAGAAGTTGGTGCACTTTCTGAGAGACGAATTGCATTGTTGATAGATTCGACTCTAAGTGGCCTCCCTCCATTCTTAGTAAGAGATGGAGGTGTCAACTCAGGTTTCATGATCGCACACGTCACAGCGGCTTCCTTGGCATCTGAGAATAAAACTCTAGCTCATCCAGCTTCTGTTGACTCTTTGCCTACATCAGCCAATCAAGAAGACCATGTCTCTATGTCCACTTTCGCAGCTCGAAAATTAAAAGATATAGTTGATAATGTAGCGGCTATAGTCGCGATTGAGCTGCTAGCAGCGTGTCAAGGAGTGGAACTGCGCGAGCCACTTGCAACGAGTCCGTTGCTGGCCGAAGTCTTGAATCTGATCCGAAAGCACGTCCCGCATTACGATATTGATCACTACCTAGCCCCAGACATTCAAAGTGTTATAGAACTCGTAACAGCTGGAGAGATTGCTAGTCACTGTCCATTGACTGCGACCGAGATGCAGTGACGAAAAACTGTCGATCAGATTGATCCTCTGTGCGAGTTGGGATAATGAAGGCGACGACTGGAAAGATGAGGGGATATTTGTTTTGGAACTAAATAGATACGATCTAGAACGGGTTGTACGAGCACCTACTGGCGCAGTGCTTACCTGCAAAAACTGGCTAATCGAAGCGCCCTTTCGGATGATACAAAATAATCTAGACCCCGATGTTGCGGAACATCCTGAGTCATTAGTTGTATATGGAGGCTTAGGGAGAGCGGCTCGTGACTGGGGATGTTTTGATCAGATTCTGAAGTCGTTGGAGCACCTAGAGCTCGACGAAACTCTCCTGATCCAAAGTGGGAAGCCAGTTGGTGTCTTTCGGACTCATGAGGATGCGCCAAGGGTGCTGATTGCCAACTCGAATCTAGTCGGGCACTGGGCGACTTGGGAACACTTTGAAGAGTTGGATCGTGCGGGTCTCATGATGTATGGGCAAATGACGGCAGGTAGTTGGATATACATTGGTAGTCAAGGTATCGTGCAAGGTACCTACGAGACGTTTTATGCAATGGCTCAGCGGCACTTCAGAGGAGACCCATCTGGTAAGTGGATTCTTACTGCGGGCCTAGGAGGGATGGGAGGTGCACAACCGTTAGCGGCGACGATGGCGGGTTTTTCGTTGCTTGCAGTTGAGTGTGATCCATCGAGAATTGAACTTCGTTTAAAAACAGGTTATCTGGACCAAAAGGCAGCAACTTTAAGTGAGGCTCTTGCGGTTATTGAAGAGTCAGTACGAACGAGGAAGCCAGTATCTGTAGGTGTCATAGGCAACGCTGCTGATGTGTTCGAAGAGATCTATCGACGAGGCTTGCTTCCTGACGTGGTGACGGATCAGACCAGTGCCCACGATCCTTTGCACGGATACCTTCCAATGGGGTGGACGCTTGAGAGATGGAAGGTGGCTCAGACCGATAACCCAAACGAAGTGATTTTCGACGCGAAAACATCGATGGCACATCAAGTAGAATTTATGCTCAAATTTTTAGACAGCGGTTCTTTTGTTGTAGACTATGGGAACAACATCCGACAGATGGCTACTGAAATGGGAGTCAAGCGAGCTTTCGACTTTCCAGGCTTTGTTCCTGAGTATATTAGGCCCCTGTTTTGTCAAGGATATGGACCCTTCCGTTGGGTTGCACTCTCAGGTGACCCGCAAGACATTCATAAGACCGACGAGAAGGTCAAAGAGCTAATTCCTGACGATATGCATCTTCATAGGTGGCTAGATCTTGCTAGTCGCAGAATTTCTTTCCAAGGTCTTCCAGCTCGGATCTGCTGGATCGGCGTGAATGATAGATATCGTTTAGGACTTGCGTTTAACGAGATGGTCCGAGATGGTACCTTGAAGGCACCAATAGTAATAGGGAGAGACCATCTCGATACCGGATCGGTGGCTAGTCCCAACAGAGAAACTGAAGACATGGCGGATGGCTCAGACGCCGTCGCAGATTGGCCCCTGCTAAATGCAATGTTAAATGTAGCCAGTGGTGCTACATGGGTTTCTATGCATCATGGAGGTGGCGTCGGAATCGGTTTTTCTCAGCACTCTGGAGTAGTGATTGTCTGTGATGGATCCGAATCTGCAGATGTTCGCTTACGTCGCGTCCTGTTTAATGACCCTGCAACTGGCGTTATGCGACACGCTGACGCTGGATATGAATTGGCAATTGAAAGCGCAAAAGGTGCAGGAATCAAGCTCCCGATGATCGATGTCTCTTAGTAGCTATGGCTGTTCGGATGTTCTCCTTACAAACGTCAAGATAGTTAATCCTAGCACCGACGGTTCGTTGCGAGTTGGAGAAGGTGAGACGATTCTTGTCATTGACGGTTTGATAAGCGAGATACGACAAAAAGGTTCACGACGTGTACAGCGTGATCGAGATGTTACCGTTATTGACGTTGAGGGGCGGTGCGTAACCCCGGGCCTGATCGATTGTCATACGCATCTGATCTACGCGGGCAATCGAGCATCGGAGTTTGCAGATCGAGTTGGAGGGAAGAGCTACCAGCAGATCTTGGAAAATGGAGGAGGCATACTTTCGACGGTTAATGATACTAGAAGAGCCTCTACTGAGAGGCTATTTGAACTTGCTAATGCTCGACTGCGACGAATGACGCGATATGGTCTCACGACCGTTGAAGTGAAGTCTGGGTATGGCCTCGATCTTGAAACCGAGGTAAAGATGCTAAAAGTCGCTCGTCTCCTAGACGGTACAGGAGCGAGAGTGATTAGCACATTCTTGGGAGCTCATATTTTACCGAGGGAGTTTCACGACAGAAAGGTTAGGTATATCAACTACCTCGCAAAAGAGGTGCTTCCAAAGCTGATCGATATGAACCTTGTCGACATGGTTGACGGTTTTTGTGATGGGGCGGCCTTTAGTGCTAAAGAGCTTCTTCCCTATTTTGAAGCTGCAAAGTCCATGAACCTTCCCATTCGAGTCCACTTAGACCAGCTCGGCGATACGGACTCGTTTGCTATGTTCTCTGATTTGGCACCGATCTCTGTAGATCATCTTGAGTATTTAAATGACAGATCTATTGAGTCGATGGCTAGAGGAAGTACCGTCGCAGTCGTGGTGCCGACCGCTTCGTATTTTCTGAGACAACAACAGAAACCACCGATCGAAAAACTTAGATATTACGGGATTCCGATAGCACTGGCTACGGACCACAATCCAGGGACTAGTCCAGTTGAGTCTTTGCTGTTGGCTATGAATATGGGCTGCGTCCTCTTTAACCTAACGCCAGGCGAGGCTCTTTCAGGGGTGACTATAAATGCGGCCCGAGCTCTTGGAATTAGCGATCGTGGCAGCATCGCCTGTGGTATGTTGGGGGATCTCGCCATTTGGGATGTTGCCGATCCAGTCGAACTGTCGTACTATATGGGGCATTCTCCTCTTTGGGCTCGAGTTGTAGGAGGTGCGGTCTTCAGATATGATCGTACCACCTGCTAATCCTCCCTTGACGGGACGGACTGATCCGGATGAAGGTCCACTGGCACTTCGAGTGCATCAATTAGTAAAACCATTTTCGGGTGACAATGTTGAACTTTCGAGAGTTCTAATAGGATTTCGTAGCGATGAAGGAGTAAGAAGGAATCAAGGGCGGCTAGGAGCTCAAAGATCGGAA
>JAJYHJ010000021.1 GCA_021784785.1 Actinomycetes bacterium
AGATGCCTGATTAACACCAGTCACCTAGGCGAAGAAGTGCCCTTTGATGGAAGTAGCATGGGTAATCTCTACGTTAAAGGTGCCTGGGTAGTCGACTCGTACTTTAAAGAACGCAGCCCAGAGTCGTTCACTAATGATGGTTACTTCGTCACCGGCGATGTAGCTATTGGAAACGGACGAGGGTATTTCATAATTGCCGACCGGACAAAAGATCTTGTAAAATCCGGCGGAGAATGGATCTCGTCCGTGGCCATGGAAGGTGCCATCATGGGCATGGAACAGGTTGCAGAAGCCGCTGTAGTTGCCGTCGTAGACGAGAAATGGCAAGAGAGGCCAGTTGCCTGTGTGGTATTGAAACCAGGCGTCAACATAACTTTAGAACAGGTTCGAGACCACCTCTTAAAGCAAGGTTTTCCAAAATGGCAGCTCCCAGATCGTCTCGAGATAATCTCTGCCGTGCCGCGTACCTCAGTCGGAAAGTTCAACAAGAAGGCCCTGCGATCTCAAATAATAAATTAGCCTTGGCAAAGGTGGAACAAGGAACCGGTAACTCGACGACAAATACGTTTCAAGGTACTACCAACGAGACTTTTCGCTTTTTCCAACACAACGTACGCGTGTTGCTATCAGACTCCGACCCAAATGGAGAACTTAGATTAGATGCGCTAGCACGATTCCTCCATGACGCCGCCACCTTGGATATTGAAGAGAGCGGACTTCATCTAGAAACTATCTGGGTGCTTCGAACTACAGAGATGACGATCCACGAGAATGCGAACTACCTTGACAACCTCAAGGTTGTTACATGGTGTTCAGGATCAGGAAAGTCTTGGGTAGAAAGGCGCTCAGATATCTTTAGAAATAACGCGAAGATTATAGAGACTAGATCGATCTGGGTAAACGTCAGCGGAGTACGCCAAGGAGCAAAACCACTACCTGAGGAGTTCTTCTCCACCTACGGTGAGTCCGTCCGCCAGGAAAAGATAAGCGCCCGACAAACTCTGAAGACGCCACTACATCCACCTATTAGCTCCACAACAATCCAGTTGAGATTTTGCGATTTGGATATAATGGATCACGTCAACAATGCCATTCATCTCTCTTTAGTTGAAGAGACACTCCATAGAGAACGCCAGCGAGACTATGCAAGTTCCTACAAAGTAAAAGTAGAGTTTAAAGACGCTATAGAACTCGCCCCAAAGACTGTTGTCGCCAACCTTTGGAGCTTCAACAAAAATAAAGTCCAGATTGAACTAGTTCAGGATACGGTACGGTCGAGAACGCTACTTGAACACCTCACAGATTAATCACCGAGGATCCTTTTAGCTAGCTCTACATCTTGAGATCGCGGACCAGCACCGTCTCCAGGCACCTCAAGGACGATCAACGACTCAGAGAACATTGGATGCTTTAAGAGGCCTCGTAAAGCATCCAATCCGATCTCGCCATCACCAAGATTCTCGTGACGATCGTGCATTCCCCCAGGTGCGGTTTTTGAATCATTTAGATGTACACAATCGATCTTCCCAACACAGTCCGACAACTCTTGGAAAACCCTATCCCGAACCTCTTCATCCCTAAAATCGTAGCCGAATGCAAAAAGGTGCTGCGTGTCTAAGCAGAACCCTATTCGATCACGGTTCTCAACAAGAGTTAGTAACATATGGATCTCAGGAAGTGATCCACCGATTGTGCCACCGGCCCCCGCAGTATTTTCGATCAGCAGACGAGTTCGAACA
The DNA here is from genome assembly GCA_021784785.1 of Actinomycetes bacterium. Classification (GTDB taxonomy): domain Bacteria; phylum Actinomycetota; class Acidimicrobiia; order Acidimicrobiales; family Acidimicrobiaceae; genus Ferrithrix. The sequence continues at coordinate 1,740 of JAJYHJ010000021.1, forward strand.
CTTTGGCCAAGCCTATCTTGGATCTCCTCAAAGACGTCCCTTATCTGATGATGCACTTGATCCATTCCTTCACCCTTATGAGATCCCACATGCAAGATGACAGCATTAGCTTCGATCGCACAAGCAGTAGTGACGGTTTGCATAAGTAGGCTCTTAGACCTCGCAAAAAGATCACGGTCGCTACTACCGAGATTTATTAGATAAGAGGCGTGGACAACAGCGTCTCGAACAGAAATAGAGTTTTCAAGCGCATCTTTGTACTTGTGAATCGTTTCTTCGGAAAGCTCAACGAATCTCCAAGTTCGAGGGCTTCCTATGAAGATCTGGATGCAGTCAGCTCCAATGGCTTCACCGTTAGCAATCGCTCGATTGATGCCGCCAGACGCAGAGACGTGGGCACCTATCAACATATAGACGCCAATTTTCGAGACCATATCGTAACGGTAAGTTCCATCGATATCCATTCATGTATAAAGAAGACTGTAATACCAGAGTAAGTAAGTAACAAAGCGGCTAGGCTTTCTCACCGAGTGTTTTAGCTTGCAAAACCTAGCTTATACCTCGACAACTAGGAACAGATAGCACAACCAAAGAGAAGGTAATGTCTTCAAGGATCGACGTAGAGTTAACGAGCAAAAGAGATGACGAAACCTGGACATGGAGGATCGCGGGTGCAAAGCAGCCTAAAGGCGTCCTCTCATCCAAGCTGCTTCATCCTGATGCGAAGGTAGGAGACGTAGTAAAAGTTGACGCTCTCTTTGAGCTTGATGGTATTACCATTCAGCAAGTACTCCCACCAAAAGTTAAAGAGACTCCAAAGAACTCAATCGAACTTAAACCAACGGTTAGTAGTGGCCCTCTCGTCACCTCTCGCCTCAGTAGGTCGCTATCAAAAGATCGCGAGCGTAGACGAAGTAGGGACAACTCTCGACAATCTCGGACCGAGTATGGTGCTGAGAAGAAAAGGCCGCAAGAGCGAAAACAACGCGAGTTCTCCGATGTCACCAATGACAGGCCAGCACGAGGGCCAAAACCTACGCCTGTGCATAAGCCCTCCGTTGAGGCTCCTGCAAAGCCGAGGTTTAAACGTCTAGTCCCGGGATCACTTCACAAGAGCGCCTTTATTACGTCGGTGTCAGAAGAGCACAGGCCGATAGCTGAACAACTTCTAAAGGGTGGCATTCCTGCAGTTAGATCAGCCATCCGAGAAGGCAACGCAGACGCACGATCTAAAGGTCTGCCCGAAGCACCGGAGGAGGTCATGCTGAAGATAGCAGAAAACTTGCTGCCTGCTTCTAAGTTAGCTATCTGGCTAGACCGCGCCGAAGCTGCTCTGAAAGACGCTGACCAAATCTCTCTCCGGGACCTGAGATCTGTAGTCGCGTCGGCAGATTCGGTACGGTCAAAGGACGAAGTGGCGAGAGCCTACGCCGACCAACTGAAGCTCAAACTCACTGAAAGAAGTGAGGCAACCGCTTTAGCATGGACGAATGAGATAGACCAAGCGTTAGAACAGGGACGAATTGTACGAGCCCTCAGGCTCTCTGCGAGACCTCCTGAACCGACAGCTAAGTTTCCTCACGATCTAATGAACAGACTGATTGAAGCAGCGAATGCGGCCATGACGCCCGACACTACCGAGGATCGTTGGATCGCATTGATTGACGCTGTCTCCGAATCACCCATTAGGCGCCAGGTAGCTCCAAATGGACTTCCTAGCAATGCGTCACCAGCGCTATTGGAGCTTTCAAAAGAGCATTCTGGACGGATACCTTCCCTCGCAAAGATGCTAGGAATAAGTGTCCCACCTCCACCAAAAGTAATGGGTGCAATGAAGTCTAAACAACGTGATCGTTCGCGACTAAGTACGACCAAAAACGGGAAACGAGCCAATGGTCCCCAAAGGAGCGAGTCAGCACAGACTCCGGTGGTTGAGAGCGAGTCAGCACAGACTCCGGTGGTTGAGAGCGAGTCAGCACAGACTCCGGTGGTTGAGAGCGAGTCAGCACA
>JAJYHJ010000159.1 GCA_021784785.1 Actinomycetes bacterium
CTGGGAATTGGCCCCGTTTCCATGCTCGAAGGGGCGTGGCCCCATTACGACCCAAATAAGTCAGCTTGCTCTCGGCATCGCACGTGTAAGTTTCCATGCTCGAAGGGGCGTGGCCCCATTACGACCGAGCTAGTTCTTTGTCGTCCAATTGCTCAAATATATAATCATGTTTCCATGCTCGAAGGGGCGTGGCCCCATTACGACTTCAAAGGTCGAGGTTTTCGCCCAAGCGCTAGTGTTGTGTTTCCATGCTCGAAGGGGCGTGGCCCCATTACGACTCATGAACGTCGTGGAGTATATCCCGATACATCATGTTTCCATGCTCGAAGGGGCGTGGCCCCATTACGACTAGTACCCTATATGACCTATTCTGTGGTCTTTGAGGTTTCCATGCTCGAAGGGGCGTGGCCCACTTAGCCCTTGACCTAGACCTCCTCGCCTCAACCTCTTGTCTTTGAGGTTTCCATGCTCGAAGGGGCGTGGCCCCATTACGACATGCACGTCGTTGTGGATGTTTGTCACTATCTCCTGTGAGTTTCCATGCTCGAAGGGGCGTGGCCCCATTACGACAAGGCTTCAAGAGTCATAGTTACCCACTGTTCCCCTGTTTCCATGCTCGAAGGGGCGTGGCCCCATTACGACTGCGCCAAGCCGGACGATCGCTCCCGGAGTATCGCCGGTTTCCATGCTCGAAGGGGCGTGGCCCCATTACGACTTCTCAAACTTTTGACGTAAATTAGAGTCATTACTTACGTGTTTCCATGCTCGAAGGGGCGTGGCCCCATTACGACGCTTTGATAAGCGATAGAAATCGCTTACCTTGCCTAGAGTTTCCATGCTCGAAGGGGCGTGGCCCCATTACGACGGAAGTTCCAGCGCACCTGTCCATTCACGCGCATTTCCCGTTTCCATGCTCGAAGGGGCGTGGCCCCATTACGACTTCTCTAGGAATAAGCCGAACGAATGGTACGTATTTCGTTTCCATGCTCGAAGGGGCGTGGCCCCATTACGACTCATCCGTATTTGGTCCGTATTTCACTTTATCTTTCCTGTTTCCATGCTCGAAGGGGCGTGGCCCCATTACGACTCGTACCCCACCTCGGCCAGATCCCCAAGAATGGTTCGTTTCCATGCTCGAAGGGGCGTGGCCCCATTACGACCGGAAAGCTAAGCAAAAGAAGGAGAATCCGCGACCTAGTTTCCATGCTCGAAGGGGCGTGGCCCCATTACGACTGGTCAGACCTTAATCTCTTTACATCCAGCGTCGTACGTGTTTCCATGCTCGAAGGGGCGTGGCCCCATTACGACCTATATGTTCCATTCACAACCAGCCGCTAAACACCGAATGTTTCCATGCTCGAAGGGGCGTGGCCCCATTACGACAACTCTAGACCGTATCTAACTTCGATTTTCTCGTACAGTTTCCATGCTCGAAGGGGCGTGGCCCCATTACGACAATCGGTTCTTGTGACATTTTGCATCCTTCCTAACTAGTTTCCATGCTCGAAGGGGCGCGGCCCCATTACGACCAAAATCTTAAATCCAACATTTTCGAGACCACGATCTAGTTTCCATGCTCGAAGGGGCGTGGCCCCATTACGACTCCTTTATCCTTTTCATATTCTCGAGATTCATGAGGTTTCCATGCTCGAAGGGGCGTGGCCCCATTACGACTCTAATCCTGTCTCGTCCTGCCATAATCCGATTATCACCGTTTCCATGCTCGAAGGGGCGTGGCCCCATTACGACGATGACCGCTGTCCTTCGTGCTTTGGTCTTCGTTTAGAAGCAGAGGCATAGACAAGAACAGGCGTGGCCCCATTACGACGATGACCGCTGTCCTTCCCTTGCTTAATGAAGCAAGTGCAGGATTGGAAACATGCATAACGTTATGGTAGATAGTCCTAAGTTCGACGTTGCTTTTGCACGGTGTCAATGGCCCTGTATGGCAGACCAAGAGTATTCTTCAAATCTGTGCTCCTATACAGAAGTATTTGGAGATTATTCCTTTAAAAGGAAACTCTGGCCAGACACATGAGGTAGTTTAGGCCTTATAAGCAACCTCTAACGTACGTCTTTCTAATCTGCTTCGCTCTTGTTATCTTGGAGCGACCCAGTCCGGATGGAGTTCCCAAGCTGGGGTGGTCTGTCGATGTGTTGGTTCAGTTTCACTGAATACGAGTGCGACCGTAAGGGCAGATAAAGCCATAAGTGCGACTGTAGTCCAAAGGGCTGCGGTAATACCCCCAAGCAGAGAAACGGCGCCGAGGATTATCGGCCCTACTGCGTATCCGCCGTCTCGCCAGAGTCGATAGATGCCGAGTGCTCCACCACGCCAAGATGGATGAGCAGTATCCCCTACAGCGGAGATGAGATTTGGATAGACAAGAGCCATGCCCAGACCCATTACGATAGCTCCAACGACCCATCCGTTGTAGCTTTTTGAAACAAGGACTATCAAGATACCTGCCCCAATGAGTACAATCCCCGAGGTAATAGGAATCTTCCGCCCTACCTTATCTGCAAGTACGCCGCTTAGCACCTGTCCCAGTCCCCATACCCATGCATATAAGCCAACCAGGAGACCTACGCCGACTACGTTTACGCCTTTTTGAAGGAAATACAGAGGGAAGAAACCTATTACGAGGCTATCTACAAACTTGTTCAGAAACCCAGCCTGACACACGGCGAGCATGTCCTTGTCGTGCCAGCTCATGTAGCTTGCGAGTTTTGACAGTTTTGGTACTGGCTCTGCTGTTCCTTTGGACCTTGATTTTGTCTCTACTAAAGCCCAAGGCTTTGTCTCTTTGGCTAAAGCAGCGGAGGCAGCCATTCCTAGCGCTACCACTGCCAGTGCCATTATATAGGGAGCTGGTCTTAGACCAAAAGAAGCTATCAGAATCCCGGCAACATAGGACCCTATTCCAACACCGACATAGCCAGATGACTCATCGATGCCGACCGCGAGCCCTCGATTGACTGGACCCACTAGGTCGATCTTTGACGTTACCGACATTGACCACGTTAAACCTTGGTTTACTCCAAGGAATAAGTTTGCGACGACTACCCACCACCAGGCCTGAGCAAAGATAATTAGAACTGCGAATGGTACTGCAAAACCCCAGCCGATGAGGAGTAGAGTTTTTCGACCGTGGTGATCCGAAAGACGACCGGAAACGAGATTCATGACAGCCTTGACCGCGCCGAAGGCGGTAATAAAGGAAACTGTATATAGGACTGAGGTTATGTGGAAGCTATGGCGGGCCAGTGGCGGGAGAGCAACGCGCTCTACGCCGATAGTCATTCCGATGAGAAGGGTTATAAGGGTAAAGACAGAGAACTGGTACCAGTTCTCTGTCAACCCTAGGACATGTTTCTCTTGTGACCCGTGAGCATTGCTCTTTGAGTACAGCCAAGGCTGTGAACTTTCAGCCGGACCATTTTTGTGTGGGGGCGTTTTCATACTGTCTCTCTATGACTACGTAGTACCAAGCTTGATGAAGCTTACTTGTTATTCGATGTCGATACAGCTTCAGATTTGTGCAAGGACTGACCTTTAAAGTGTACGCTGGCAGCTGGTAAGCACGTTTCCAGCGTATTCCTCGCAGTACTTGGGTCTGGGAAGTTGTTGACACGTAAGTTCCCAGTTTGTCTTGTTATACCGCCGTTATATTGGTGCTGTACCTTCGAACTTGGTAAAAGTGTACGTAGTAAGTTTTGTCTAAATGATGCTAACACAGCGTTAGCCTTTGTTGCAAGAACTTTAACTTAGCCTCGATCTCTAGGCTCCAAACTTTCCATGATGTGCGCAACGACGGCGTCTGCAGAGCTACAGAGGAGGTTGAAGACCTCTTCGAAGTCCGTTTTATCTCCGAAGTAAGGGTCAGGTACCTCCTTTGATGGTTCCTTCGAACCTGCAAACTCAAGATATAGGTGTACCTTACTGAGATGCTCTTTTGCTTTTACGCGGGAGGTGATTTCGAGGTAGTTCTCTTGGTCCATTGCTAATATCACGTCGAAGTAGTTGAAGTCGGTGTCGCTAAAGCGTTGAGCCTTATGGCCAGTTAGACCTAGACCATTTTGTCTGAGTACGGCCAAGGCTCTTGGATCCGCATTACTTCCCTGGTGCCATGCTCCTGTCCCTCTGGAGCTCACTTCCCAGTGAAGTCCATGCTTTTTTGCCGCACGTCTTACGACTGCCTCGGCCATTGGAGACCTGCAGATATTTCCGGTACAGACTAGACAGACCTTTACGTTTGGATCGGCGTCGTCCATGTTCAAGCTTCGCCTTCTGGCTCTCCATCTTTTGACTCAACCGGCCCTTGCTCCGTACCGTCTTTTAGAACAGAGACTTGGACGAAGGCTAATTGAAGTTGATGAAGCCCGTCGGTGATCATCTGTTCATTGCTACCAAGGCGACCCTGGAGGGCAGAGACGACTCCTTGGAGCGCATCGATTGAAAGTGACGCCTCAGTCAACTTGGGGGGAGTCTGGGAAAGATAGATCGCTGCTAGCTCGAAAAGACCGTAGCAGTGATTGGCGATTAGCTCCTTTGCGTCGGAGTTGGCCAACTGTTCCCTTATGTTGTCAAGGCGCTGTTGTGCGGCTAACTCCTCCTCTTTTGAAGGTGACTCGGAGATTTCGTCGTTGATTTTGCTATTTTTTGGCTCATGTTCGCCATCTGGTGTCCAAAGTGTACTCACGAACTGCTAGATTAGGCGGTTGATCGATAAAGTTAAGCGGAGTACTGCTCCCACCTTGCCACTTTTTATAAAATTTGGTGCGTAAGGTCGAGATCTGGCGATAGCTAGCTCCGCTTTGCATTTTTCGGGTTGTATACGACAAAGGTGAAGGGAGTGATGCTAGATAGCCACACCAGTATCAAGTGAGCCGCGGATTAACGAAAGAATTAGAGTTCGAGAGGTCCGCTTAGTAGATCCAGATGGTAAGCAACTTGGGATAAGGCCGATTCAAGAGGCGCTTGAACTTGCAAGACGCATGGATATGGATCTGGTTGAAGTTGCGCCGATGGCGAATCCGCCGGTGGCGAGGATAATGGACTACGGTAAGTTCAAGTTTGACGCTGCTCAAAAGGCGAAGGAGTCTAGACGCAAGTCGTCAGCCGCCCAGATAAAAGAGATGAAGTATCGTCCAAAGATCGGCACCGGAGACTTTGATACTAAGACTCGTCAAGTATCTAAGTTCCTTTTGGACGGTCATAAGGTAAAAATCACCATCATGTTTAGAGGGCGTGAGCTTTACCACCCCGAGTTAGGGAAAGATATTTTAGATCGAATCGCAGAGTCAGTGACTGAGGTTGGCAAGGTTGAGGTTGCTCCAAAGCTCGATGGTAGAAATATGTTGATGGTTTTAGCGCCAGATAGAAAAGTTGGCGGGGTAGTCAAAGGAAACGGACATGAGACGAGGTCCGTTCCGGAGTCAAATTCGTTGGCGGCTAAGGACGAACTCGGTGAGGTGTCTAGCGATATCACTAGTGACTCCTCTTTAGAGGAATCGAAGTAACAAGGAGAGATAAATTGCCAAAGATGAAGACCGACAAGGGCGCTAAAGCCCGTTTCAAGGTGACGGGTACGGGTCGAATAAGGAGGCGGAAGCCTAATAAGTCTCATCTACTTGAGAAGAAGGCTTCTACTAGAACCAGGCGACTGTCTCGTATGGACGATGTATCTCCAGGCATGGCCAAAACGATCAAGAAACAACTAGGTATCTAGTCGATCTATAGCGGAATACTTAGTCAAGCGGAACGAATAGAGAGGTGAATTGAGATGGCACGAGTAAAACGCGCTGTCGGTGCTCGCAAGCATCGCAAGAAGGTACTAGAGAGGGCCAAAGGTTACTACGGCAATAAGAGCAGGAGCTTTAGAGCAGCTAATGAGCAGGTAATGCACTCTTTGACCTACGCTCACAGAGATAGAAGGGCCCGTAAGGGTGAGTTCAGAAAGCTCTGGATTCAAAGGATCAATGCAGGAGTTAGAGAGCACAGTCTTAGCTACTCTCGCTTTATGTATGGCTTAAAGCTCGCTGGAGTTGAAGTAGATCGTAAGGTGCTTGCAGATATGGCCTATGGTGACTCTGAGGCGTTTGCCGCTTTGGTAGGTGTAGCCAAGGACGCACTTTCAAGTGAGGACAAATCTAACGCGTGATCCCAAGTCGGCTGAGCTACCTTTCCTCAAGAGAGAACTCTAAGGTTCAAAGAGTCGTGAGACTCTTGGCATCTTCTAAGGAAAGGTGGGCGCTTAGCCGCTACATGGTCGAAGGACCGAAGTTTGTTCAGGATCTACTGAGGCGTGGACGACCAGTAGATGCGATATACATTACAGAAGAGCTCCAAGGGAGCCTACTTCCGCTCCTACAAAAAGAGGCACATGGTGCCTCTTTTGACGTCTATATCTTACCTAACGATCTATTCCAACGCATTAGTGACACGACGACGTCACAGGGAGTCATGGCAGAGGTTAGTTTTGACCCGAAAAAGGTAAACACTGAGCTGATAACGCAGAATTGGCTAGCACTAAATGGGATCCAAGATCCGGGCAACGTCGGCGCTCTAGTGAGAAGTGCAGTGGCGGTGGGTAGCTTCGGTTTGATGTTAGATGAGGCTTGTGCTGATCCTTTCTCTCCAAAAGCGGTGCGCTCATCTGCTGGACTGGTTGGCGAGGTTGACATTGTGAGGTCGAAAGATCTCTCCGACCCTTTAAAGAAGCTGCAACAAGGCGGCTACTTGATCTATGGTTTAGAGAGACACGGAGATCGCAGCTACAGCGAGCTTGACTATGGTCACCCCTTTGTGGTTGTATTAGGTGCCGAGGGTACCGGTATCAGCTCCGATCTGACGTGCTTCTTCGACGCAACGGTCTCGATACCGATATCTCAGATAGTAGAATCCATAAACGTGTCCATTGCTGGCTCTTTAGTACTTTTTGAGAGTTTACGCAAAACACATCTGTAGTTGATCAGAGCGAAGAACGCTGCGTAGGGGTGAGAACTTGTTAAACAATGAGGATCTTGGATCCTTGCTTCGTCGTTGTGACGAGATCGAAGAGAGCTTTTGCGTTGAGATCGACGCTGTCTCTACCTTAGAGGAGCTAGTTGAACTTGAGAGGCGTTTCTTGGGTAAAGGAGGAGAGATATCTTCTGTCTCCAGACAGATTGCTGGCTTGGAGAGTGACGACAAAAGAACGTTTGGCCAACGTATCGGCTCTTTGCGTCAACGGATCGAAGATGGCGTTAGTCAGTCGAAGATCGAACTAGAGGCAGAGGAGACTTCTAAGAGAGAAGAGCAGGAGGCGGTGGATCTCACCCAGTACTTGGTCTTCATCGATACTCCAAAGCTCGGGTCTCTTCATCTTGTGACTCAGGCCAAGCAAGAACTCGAAGATATCTTCGTGGGAATGGGCTATCAAGTGGCCGAAGGACCAGAGGTAGAAACGGAGTGGCACAACTTTGAAGCGCTAAATATTCCAAAGTTTCACCCAGCAAGAGACGGTCAAGATAGTTTCTTTATCGACCACCCTGATGGAGACTATGGGAGCCTTTTGTTGCGTACACATACATCTCCTATGCAGGTTCGGCTTATGCAAAGCGGTGAGTTACCTATCTATGCGGTCATACCAGGCAAGGTCTTTCGTAGAGATACCCCTGATGCAAGGCACACACCCAACTTCCATCAGATCGAGGGCTTGGTTGTAGATAAAGGTATCACCATGGGTCATCTGAGCGGTACTGTGGGTGCCTTTACGAAGGCGTACTTCGGCTCCAACATCGAAGCTCGACTTAGGCCGGCGTACTTTCCCTTCACTGAACCTTCTGCGGAGTTTGAGATAACGTGTACGGTGTGTCTCGGTGAAGGATGCCGAACGTGTTCTTCCACGGGTTGGATCGAGCTTGGTGGCTGCGGAATGGTGCACCCTAATGTTTTTAGTGCTGTAGGCATCGATCCAGAGACCTACACCGGTTTCGCATTTGGTTTTGGTATCGATAGGCTGGTCCAGATGAAATACGCTATCTCTGATATGAGAGTATTTTTAGATAATGACGTTAGATTCCTTTCCCAGTTCAAAGGTGTGCAATGAGGGTTCCTTTGTCGTGGCTGGTCGAGTACCTAGATCTTTCGTCACTAACTCCTTATCAGCCGTTCACAGCTACGTTTTCTGATGCCTTTATAGATGAAGTAACAGAAGGGTTAAACGAACTTGGGATGGTGGTAGAAGGCGTTGAGCGTGTCTCCACTGGCCTCGATAACGTCGTGGTCGCAGAGGTTTTAGAGATTGAAGATATCGAAGGGGCAGATCACATTAGAAAGGTCTTGGTCACCTCTGATGAGTCCGAGCCAGTGACCGTGGTGTGTGGCGCCTATAACTTTGAGGTAGGGGATAAGGTTCCCTTTGCAAAAGTGGGAGCGGTTCTTCCGGGTGGGTTCGCAATATCTCGACGCAAGATGAAAGGCATTACCTCCAACGGGATGTTATGTTCAGCGAAAGAGGTTGGGTTAGCAGAAGATAGCGCAGGCTTGATGGTACTTCCCGAAGACCTAAGCACCGGTGCTCTTTTCGGTGAAGCGATCGGTATCTTTGACGACGTCGTCTACGACCTAGCTATCGAGGCTAATCGTCCCGATGCTAACTCTATTATTGGAGTAGCGCGCGATCTTGCCCCTAGATTAGGCGTGAGCTTTGTACCTCCTTCATGGTCGAAAGATCTTCGGCCCTCAGAGGAGAGGGACTTGTTAGAGCTCGAACACTCAGAGATCGTTGATCCAGATCTTGCCACTAGAGCGACGTTGGCGTTACTTGAGGCCCCTCTTAGACTCAAAGAGTCTCCAAAGATTCATCGAAGGCTTCGCTTAGCAGGAATGAGACCAATTTCGGATGTGGTAGATGCCTCTAACTATGCGATGTTGGAGTATGGATTTCCGTCTCATCCTTACGACTACGACAAGGTTCGTGGTGGAGGCATTCGAGTTAGGGTGGCTACCGAAGCCGAGGAGTTGCGCACGCTTGACGGCTCTCTTCGGCAGCTGCTGCCTTCCCAGGGCGGCCATTCAGGTGATATTGTGATCACGGATCTAAGTGATACTCCCATTGGGTTAGCAGGTGTTATGGGTGGTGAGAGCAGTGAGATCTCCGCTTCTACCACTAGGGTTCTCTTAGAGCTCATAGCCTTTAATCGTAAGGCTATTGCAAGAACCTCCAAACGCCTCAATCTCCGTTCTGAGGCTTCTATGAGGTTCGAGAGAGGCGTGGACCCAGCTGCGACGATCTCGGTATTGCATCGAATCTGTGATCTATTGAGTACGGAACCAATCTCTATTTTTGACTTTGGAGACACCGACCCACACCGAAGGACCGTTGAAGTAAGAGTTTCGAGAGTGCGGGAGATCCTTGGAGTAAGTGAGTTAGACGGTCGCGCGATATCGTTGCTTCTTGCCCCTATCGGCTTTGAGGTGCAAGCGAACGGCGACCTTCTAATGGTTCGGGTTCCGACTTTTAGGCCAGACTGTGAGACCGAGATCGATGTCATAGAGGAGATCGCCCGTCACTTTGGTTATAAGAAAATTCAAGGAGAGGTTGCAAAATCCCCATATGTGGGTCGATTGACCGACGAGCAGAAGGTCCAAAGGCAGCTCCGCCTACTTCTAAGAGATCTAGGTATCCACGAGGCGATCACGAGTACTTTGTATGCTCGCCACGATCACCAAGAAGTAGGAGTTGAGGATCACCCATTAGAGGTATCTAATCCACTTAGCCAAGATGAGGTGGCTCTTAGGATGACGATGTTACCTGGTCACCTCAAGGCGTTGTCTTACAATCTATCAAGGCGTATAGATACGTTTTCGTTTTTTGAGATCGGAAGAGTTGTCTCCTTGGGAGAGTCACTTACCTATGATGGACTACCCAACGAACGGGTGCGAGTGGCGGCTCTCGTGAGTGATAAGGAAAACGGTGCTGAAAGAGCAACTCAACTCCTGAGTGTTCTCCTGGACTTTTTCTCGGTCGATCCGTCAGTTCTATATTCTCAACCATCCAAGGACACCCTCTCGTCAAGGTACGGTAGATTCCCTGTCTTGCATAGCGGTAGGCGTGGTGGGATCTATGATCACAACGGAGAGGTCCTTGGTGTTGTTGGAGAGCTGTCCCCTCAGTTGACTAAGCGTGTCGTAGAACCTCTCTCAAAATTCCGTTATGGTTGGCTGGAGTTTGACCTAGAAGCTATGCTGTCGTTGTCGAAAAGGGCGAAAGAAGCACAAGAGATCTCAAACTATACGTCTACCGACCTAGACCTTTCCTTCGAAGTACCGGAGTCTGTATCAGCCTTCGAGGTTGTTCGCTTGGTTCGAGAGGTCGCAGGTGAGTTGGTAAGTTCTGCTCAGGTATTTGATGTCTTTCGGTCGGACAAGCTGCCCCAAGGAACAAAAAGTGTAGGTGTACGTCTCCGACTAGAACGCCTTGATCGTCCGTTGGGAGAACGCGATATCAAAGAGATAATCAAAGAAGCTGGAGCCGCTGCATCTACGGAACTGAAAGGGACTCTAAGAGACCATAAATAGATTTCATGTGTTGGCGCATATCTATGCATGAAGCTGTATACTTCACTGTGTGAAGTGTGTGATATTCGGTGCCTCAGGGTATGGAGGGGCTGAGCTGTTGAGAGTTCTCTCAGGTCACCCCGACTTTGAAGTAGTAGCTGTCGGCGGTCGAAGTGCAAAGGGAATGAAAGTAAGGGACTTGTACCCAGCGTCCTCTTCTGCCATTGGAGAGCTGGCTTTTTTAGATACGGTCGAGCTCATGGAGGTGATAAAGTCAGAGAGCGTTCCGCTTGTGTTTTTGGCGCTCCCTCATGGTGAGTCGCAAAGGTTAGTACCCGAACTGTTAGAGATTACCTCTCATATTATAGATCTGGCGGCAGACTTTAGAATAAAGGATCCCGCACAGTACGAGTACTGGTATGGACATAGGCATAGCTGTCCAAAGCTACTAGATCAAGCCGTGTACGGCCTGCCTGAACTGGATCGATCTCTCCTCAAAGGTGCAAGGCTGGTGGCTGTTCCCGGTTGCTACCCAACCGCCTCGACGTTGGCGATGGCGCCTCTGATAAAATCTGGATATACAAAGGGTAAGGTGGTTGTCGATGCTGCTTCTGGTGTATCGGGAGCAGGGCGCTCGTTGCGCCTTGAAAGTCTCGCTATGTCGGTCATGGAAGAGTACCGGGCCTATAGCCTGAGAACTCATAGACATACCGTTGAAATCGAGAATAACCTCGGAGTTAAAGCGGTATTTACTCCCCATCTTGTGCCGATGAAACGCGGGATACTTGCAACTTGTTACCTAGAACCTTCGGGGAGTTCTCTAAAGGAGTTCTCTGGCATGAGTCAAGACGATATAGATGGGCGTCTATTGGAACTCTATGAAAGCTTCTATGACTTAGAACCCTTTGTAAAGCTGTCGTCTACACCACCGGGCACAGCATCGGTGTACGGAAGTAATAACGTCTCGATCTCAGTTACCTATGACAAGAGAACGGAGACCTTTATAGCCTTAGGAGCTATCGATAACCTGACAAAAGGCGCAGCTGGCCAAGGGGTCCAGTGTGCCAACTTGGTCGTTGGATTCGCAGAAGATAGTGGACTTACACAGGTAGGAGTGTGGCCGTGAGCGTAGTCTTTGCAGATGGATTCTTAGCTAATGGGATAGCGTCTGGTATTAAAGAAAGCGGTGCGTTAGATCTTGCTCTTGTAATCAGCAAAGATGCTAGGCCGATTCCGTGTTTTGCGACTTTTACGCAGAATAAGGCTGCTGCAGCTCCGGTCGTACTCTCTCGAAATCACCTTGCCGCTAGCGACAACCGAGCTGCTGCGTGGCTTTTATCCTCTGGAAATGCAAATGCAGCAACTGGCGAGCGCGGTCTCTCTGACGCTTTAGCGATGTGTCAGGCGGTAGCGACTGAGCTCTCGGTCGATGTCGAACAGGTGGGAGTATCATCTACAGGGCTCATAGGCATCTATATGCCGATCGAGAGACCGTTAGCAAAGATCTCTGAACTTGTAGGAGGTGTTTCTGACGATGAGAGTCATGGAACGTTAGCTGCTGAAGCCATCCGTACAACTGATACATTTGCTAAGTTTGCGATCTACCAAGGCGATGGATACCGAATCGGTGCCATGGCTAAAGGCGCGGCCATGATCTCTCCCAACATGGCTACGATGCTGGCCGTCATCACTACTGATGCTGCCGTTGACGATAAGAGACTGTCTGAGGCGCTGTTTCGTGCAGTCTCGATGTCGTTCAATCGACTCAGCATTGACGGCTGCACCTCGACAAATGATACAGTCGTTGTCATGTCTTCTGCTTTATATCAAGTAGACGATCACTTCGAGGAGGGCATGTTACAGGTTTGTCAATCGCTCGCAGACCAGATCGCCTTAGATGCTGAAGGCGCGACAAAGCTGGCTCGCATTGAAGTTAAAGGAGCGGTCTCTGAAGGCGAAGCTCTCGCCGGTGCTAGAAAGATCGCAGAGTCTCAGCTTGTCAAGTGTTCTTTGTATGGTAAAGATCCGTACTGGGGGAGAGTTGCATCTGAGCTTGGTTCTTCTGGCATCGACTTTGACCTAGACAAATTAAGTGTACGGTACCAAGGTATTGAGGTCGCAAGAGGCGGAGTTAACCACCTTTACGACAAGGCAGAACTCGAAAGACTGCTTGAAATGAGAGAGATCAAAGTGACGGCAGATCTTGGATTAGGACAAGGGCAGGCAGTAGTTACAACGACAGATCTTGGCCCAGGCTATATCGATGAGAATATGACGACGTCGTGAGCTACGAACCCCAAGAGATCGCAGAACTCTCCAAGAAGGCCCGGATCCTTACGGAGGCACTCCCTTATATTAAGAGATTTGTAGGTACTACAGCCGTAATAAAGTACGGTGGAAACGCTATCTCGGAAGGGCATGACAGCCTTGATAGCTTCGTGGAAGACGTCGTGCTTTTAAACTTTGTCGGCATAAGGGTCGTGGTTGTTCATGGTGGTGGGCCACAGATAGACATGTTATTGACGCGACTTGGACACAGCTCGAGTTTTGTGGGTGGGCTACGAGTCACCGACGCAGAGACGTTGGAGTCGGTGAAGATGGTTCTTTTGGGACAGGTAAACCCGTTGCTAGTTTCTCGTATTAATCAACATGGTGCTCTTGGAGTTGGAGTCTCTGGCGCAGATGGCTCTATGGTGCTCTGTGAGCCAAAGTCAAAAGCACATGGCTTTGTAGGAGAGGTTGTCAAGGTTGACTCCTCTTTGTTGGAGAGTCTCTTGCTGCAAGGGCGAATACCGGTGGTGGCATCTATAGGTGTCGGAGTCGACGGCCAGATGTATAACGTGAACGCAGATCTTGTTGCTGCAGAACTCTCTGGAGCACTGCGAGCTGAGAAGCTCGTGTTCCTAACAAACGTTGAAGGAATCCGCTCGGATGCTAACGACCCAAAGAGCCTTCTTCGCCAGCTACGCGCCTTTGAGCTTCAAAGATTACTTGAGTCTAAGGCAGTGCAAGGTGGAATGATTCCAAAGGTGGAGGCAGCCCTAGCGGCTATTCAAAAAGGCGTTCATAGCGTGCACCTGTTAGATGGTCGGCTTCCGCATGCGTTGCTTTTGGAGGTATTTACTGATCAAGGGATAGGAACGATGCTATATGGATAAA
This sequence comes from Actinomycetes bacterium, assembly GCA_021784785.1. Taxonomy (GTDB): domain Bacteria; phylum Actinomycetota; class Acidimicrobiia; order Acidimicrobiales; family Acidimicrobiaceae; genus Ferrithrix. Next base: position 13,706 of record JAJYHJ010000159.1, read on the forward strand.
GACGATATTTACGAATCAAAGGTATTGGTGGATGACTTACGATCGGCACTGATGCCAACCTATGGAGACTACGGAGTTGTGATCAAAAAAGCAGAGGGATGCCGTCTGTTTGACGTCAACGACAACGTCTATTTGGATTTTTTGGCGGGTGTCTCTGTGGTCTCTTTAGGACACGCAAACCAAGTCGTAAACCAGGCGGTCGTGGATCAGATCTCTAACTTCGGACACCTCTCTAACTTCTTTTTGAACGAGACCACCTCAAAGCTTGCTCACCGTATCGCTTCATATGTAAGTAGCGATACCTCTGACAAAGGGAAGGTATTTTTCTCCAACTCAGGTGCTGAAGCAAATGAGACAGCTATCAAGCTGGTCCGTCGATACGGAGGTGGGCAACGATATAAGATCGTCACCTGTTTGAACTCTTTCCATGGTAGAACGATGGGGGCTTTGGCCGCGACGGGGCAACCGGGGAAGCAGATGCCGTTTCAACCGCTCCCACCTGGCTTTATATATGTTGAGTTCGACAACGTGGAACAGATGAGAGACGCGGTATCTGACCCATTGGTTGTAGCGGTGATGGTTGAGATCATACAAGGGGAGGGTGGGGTTGTAGACGCCTCGCCTGGATACTTTGAAGAGGTTGAACGCCTATGCAAGGAACGCGAGGTCTTGCTTGTCGTAGATGAGGTGCAAACTGGTATGGGAAGAACGGGTCAGATGTTTGCATTCTCACACTTTGGCTTAGACCCAGACGTGGTTACCCTATCTAAGGCGCTGGGAAATGGTTTTCCGATCGGTGCTACGTGGGCTCGTACTAGCGTTGCCAACACCTTTGTCCCAGGTGATCACGGGAGTACCTTCGGCGGAAGCCCGAGTTCAAGTGCAGCGGCACTTGCAGTCTTTGATGAGATCGAGCGTAGGGGTATCTTGGACCACGTGGTCGAGGTATCGGACTATCTCCGCAGCAGACTGATCGAACTTGACATCGTTCATATAGTGAGTGGGATGGGACTGCTTTTAGGTGTGCGTCTAAAACGACCCGTTGCTAAAGAGATAGTCGCACGATCCCTTCGCTGCGGTCTAGTTCTAAACGCCTTGAGTGATCGGATAATAAGGGTTGCACCTCCATTGGTAGTTTCTAAGGACGAGATCGACGAGGCACTGGCGGTGTTTTCCAAGGTTAGTTCGGATCTTTAGTACCAAGATATCGGTTATCGGAGAAGGGCAGATGGCTAAGAATCAAAGACAGTATAAAATAGCAAAAATTCTTCAGAGCAACTCAGTGTACTCTCAGAGCCAGCTCGTAGAGTTGCTCTCAGATGAGGGTGTCGTTGCGACTCAAGCGACGGTCTCAAGAGATCTTGATGAGCTAGGAGCTATAAAGGTGAAGTCGGCTGGTGGCCAAAGTATCTATGCGATCCCTGAGCTTCCAAAAGATCAGTCCTCAACCCAAGAACACCTCAAGCGAGTTCTTAGCGACTGGGTAGTAGACGTCGTAGTCTCTTCAGTCTTTGTAATGGTGAGAACTCCTCCTGGCTGCGCTCATGTTGTGGCCTCCGCTTTGGATAGATCTCAGATGGATGGGTTTTTAGGTACCGTAGCAGGCGACGATACAGTGTTAATACTCGCGGATGAGTCTATCGGAGGGGCTGGCCTAGCCCAAAAGATCGCGAGCTTAGCCGGTATAGACCAATAGTTGAGTTTGATTGTGCAAGACGTAACGGTGTGAATAGATTAGAGTGATGTGGCGATGAAAGGTGGTCATTAGATGTCAAAGCGTAGGGTGGTGTTAGCGTACAGTGGGGGACTCGATACCTCGGTGGCTGTAAAGTGGCTAACGGTCGAGCGAGGATACGACGTCGTTGCTCTCTCTGTTGACGTTGGCCAAGGTGAAGATCTCGAAGTGGCTAGAACACGTGCTTTAGAGTCAGGAGCGATCGCCGCAGAGGTGATAGATGCAAAGGACGAGTTCGCAAATGACTATCTAGTTCCTGCTATCAAGATGAACGCGCTCTATGAAGGGAAGTATCCCTTAGTCTCTTCCCTTTCTAGACCTCTTATATCGAAACATCTAGTAGAGGCGGCCTCTCGATACGAGGCGGATGCCGTTGCTCATGGTTGCACCGGTAAAGGTAACGACCAGGTGCGCTTTGAAGTGTCTATTCGTGCCCTGAATCCTTCTTTAGAGGTTGAGGCGCCTGTAAGAGAGTGGGGTTTCACGAGGGATGACACTATCGAGTATGCAAAGTCTCATGGTGTAAAGGTTTCGGCAACTAAGAAGAGTCCGTATTCGATCGATCAAAATATATTTGGTCGAGCTGTTGAATGCGGGGAGATGGAAGACCCATGGGTGTCTCCGCCAAAGGACGTCTATGAGATGACGCAGGTATCGGCGTCAGAACCGATGGAGATAGTCATACATTTTGATAAAGGTGTACCGGTGCGTTTGGACGGAGTCTCCATGTCTGTTTTTGAGATTGTGCGAAGGCTCAACAAGATAGTGGGCTCTTATGGATTCGGACGCATAGACATGGTGGAAAACCGCCGAGTTGGAATCAAAAGTCGTGAAGTTTATGAGTCGCCAGCTGGACTATCACTTATCATGGCACACTCAGAGCTTGAGGATATAACTCTAGAGAGAGAACTTGCCCATGAGAAGCGTCGTCTTTCATCTAAATGGGCTGAAGCGGTCTATGACGGTCTTTGGTTCTCCCCGCTCAAGGAAGCTCTTGATGCATTCTGTGAGTACTCACAACGTTTTGTCACAGGCGAGGTGCGTCTTGGGCTTGAACGCAATAGATGTTATGTGTTAGGTCGGAGGGCTGAAAAGGCTCTGTACGACTTTGAACTTGCTACCTACGACTCAAGGGATGCGTTTCAGCACAAGGACTCGGAGGGTTTTGTTAGAGTCTTTGGCTTGGGTATAGAGACCTGGGCAAAACGCCAACTCGGACACAAGTAGATCGCGGTCCACTATGTTGGAGGTTCTATGACTTTATGGGAGGGAAGGTTCTCTAGTGGACCTTCAAACGAACTAATGGCCTTTACCGAGAGCATCTCGTTCGATCGTGCACTTTGGTTTGAAGATATCAAAGGATCAAAAGCGCATGTAAAGGGTCTAGTTCACTCTGAAATTATCTCCGAGGAGGATGGACGAGCTATCCTTTCGGGTCTCGACAAAATTGCGATAGAGTTCGAGGACGATCGGTTTGTGTTCTTGGACTCAGACGAAGATATCCACTCGGCAATTGAACGTCGGTTGACTGACCTTCTAGGGGATGTCGGTGCTAAATTACACACGGGCCGCTCTCGTAACGACCAGATCGCTACGGATATGCGAATGTTTTCAAAGAGAGTAATTCTGGACGTCAGCAGCAAGGTTGTGGCTCTTTGTGAAACGTTGTTAGAGCTGGCTACCTCGGCTAAAGAGTCATATCTACCTGGATATACCCATACACAGAGGGCTCAACCGATACTTTTATCGCATCACCTACTTGCCCATGGATGGGCGTTCAGTCGTGACCTAGATCGCCTCTTGGCGACCTATCGCCGACTTGACGTATCACCTCTTGGGGCGGGAGCCCTAGGGGGTTCCACCTTGCCTCTTGATCCTGACTTCGTCGCTACAGAGCTTGGCTTTAGTTCTCGATTCTCAAACTCCGTGGATGCGGTCTCTGACCGAGATTTTGTCGTCGAACTGCTCTTTGATATTGCTCTTTTGGGAGTGCATCTATCGCGCATCGGCGAGGAGTTTGTTCTTTGGTCTACGGAGGAGTTTGGTTTTGTTCGCTTAGACGATGCCTACTCGACGGGATCATCACT
>JAJYHJ010000057.1 GCA_021784785.1 Actinomycetes bacterium
ATGCGGTCACAGGACGTGGAGGGATATCGCACACTACCAAGCACAGCGACCTAAGTGAAGCGTCAACTACCTATACCTGTTTACGCAGGCGTGGGAAGCCCCATCCGTAAGGGCTGGGAGGGTGTCACCAAAGACTAACGGCCTATACTGAGACGCTCGACATCACCGGCACTAACGAAAAATCTCTTAGAACCAGTGTCGACAACCAGTTCACCGTTATCGCCCAAGTCGATCGCCTTTCCAACTATGACCTGACCAGAGGGGAGTTGCACCTCAACACTTTGTCCCAACGTAGTGCAGCGATCTCTATAACCCTCGAGGATTCTCGTCCTGCCACCTTGAGATCGGGCGATCGAGAACTGCGCAGAAAGAGAGTTCAAAAAGGCTTCCAATAACTCTTGAGGCGAGACAAACCCAAGATCTGGTCTTTCTAGTGCTATCGAAGTGGCCGGTCTGACAAGAGGCGCAAGTTCCTGAGCGCTTTGGCTAAGGTTTACACCAACTCCGACCACGACTTGGATATTGGATCCTTTAGTTAGGACCTCCGCCAAAACACCAGCAAGCTTCTTGGCTCCAATTTCAAGATCGTTAGGCCATTTGACATCAACCTTCAAAGAGTAAAGACCATTCAAAGCCGACAGCATCGCCAAAGATGTGACTTTTACTAAGATCTGGGCATCAGAGATCGCTCCATCGGCGTCAAATAAAATACTCACTGACAAGGATTTTCCTTTAGGTGAGTACCAGCTCCGCTGCATCCTTCCTCGACCGCTAACTTGCTCGTCAGCAACAATCACTAACCCCTCCTTAGCTCCGAGGCGAGCCTGGTCTAGAATGTACCGATTGGTCGAGTCCAAAGATTCAAACCTTTGAACGCGCCAAAATAAGTTGTGGTGGGTTAGAGTTTCGGCTTGAGGACTTGTGTAATGCACATTTACGAGACTATTGCGTCAAAAGGACGGTGCAGAGTTGTTCAGTAAGATTTTAATCGCCAACCGCGGTGAAATCGCGGTAAGGGTTGCCCGAACGGCTCGAGAGATGGGCATTCAGACGGTCGCTGTCTACTCAGAGCTAGACCGCGACGCGTTACATGTTCGAGTCGCTGACGAGGCGTACGCATTAGGAGGTAGCACTCCCCAGGAGAGCTACCTCAACACCGAGAAAATTCTTGAGATATTAGCGCGTTGTGGAGCCGATGCACTTCATCCTGGCTATGGGTTCTTCTCTGAAAACGCCGAGTTCGCACGGGCTATCTCTAACACAGGTGTAACTTTCATCGGTCCCCCACCAGAGGCAATTGAAATAATGGGGGATAAAATCTCGTCGCGAATTGCGGCGCAAAGGGCGGGGGTCGAAGGTGTTCCGGGTACCACCGTCGCCGTCACAGACTACGAAGAAATTATCGAATTTGGCGAGCTGCACGGTTGGCCAGTTGCGATTAAAGCGGCTTTTGGAGGTGGAGGTCGTGGAATGAGAGTGGTCAACTCAAAAGAGGATGCCAAAGATGCCTTAGAGTCGGCTATGCGCGAGTCGGAAAAGGCATTTGGCAGATCCGAGTGCTACCTAGAACGATACCTGTCCTGGCCCCGTCACATCGAGATGCAGGTCTTCGCAGACGATCATGGGAACTCAGTTTGGGTCGGTGAGCGAGACTGCTCGGCTCAAAGGCGCCACCAAAAGCTAATTGAAGAGGCGCCAGCGCCAAACTTTCCCAACGATCTTCGAGAGAAGATGGGAGATGCCGCCGTCCGAGTCGCCAAAGCTTGTGGATACCGAAACGCGGGGACAGTTGAGTTCCTGTATCAAGGGGACGCCTTCTACTTCCTCGAAATGAACACCAGACTCCAAGTCGAACACCCAGTCACCGAACTTATAACCGGTCTCGATTTAGTCGAATGGCAGATACTAGTGGCAGACGGACAACCACTCCCCTTGGCTCAACATGAGATCCAGCGACGAGGATCATCGATCGAGGTGCGAGTCAATGCGGAAGACCCTAGCCACGGTCGATTCCTACCCTCCCCTGGAAGGATAGTTAGGTTCATAAGACCAGACGGACCATATACTCGTACCGACACAGGCTATGAGAGCGGAGATACCGTATCTCAATTCTACGACAACTTGGTGGCAAAGATTGTCGTATGGTCTGACAACAGAGACAAGGCCATAAAGAGAATGGTAAGAGTTCTCAAAGAGACTAAGATTGAAGGCATATCAACGACCATCCCTGCACACCTGGCGATATTGGAACATCCCGATTTTCAACAGGTAGAGTACTCAACCAAATGGGTCGAGACAAAGGCTGGCCTTGAGAGTCTCCAAGTACAGACGCATCCCTATGCAGAACAATCCGACACACTAGTCAAAAAGACGGTTGTCGCTGAGGTGAGCGGCAAACGCGTAGAGGTTAATCTCTATCTTCCTGAAAGTGACGCGCCAGCTTCATCTAATTCCACGAAGACTCGTGAGCGCCCTAGGAACCCAGTATCGCATAGTCACCATAGCTCAGCTGGCGGTGGTAGTGGTCAGGTTACCGTGCCGATGCAAGGAACAGTTGTAAAGGTTTTGGTCGAAGTTGGACAACAAGTGGAGGTCGGTCAGAGTCTTCTAATCCTTGAGGCCATGAAGATGGAGAACGCAATTTTGAGTGAAAAGTCTGGAGTTGTCAAAGAGATACGAGTCAATGCGGGCGATACTGTCGGAACCGGTGACACGGTCGCAGTCATAGAGTAGGTAAGCGAGGGATTAGTTGTCAACCAAAGGTACGCAAGAAATCAAAAGTCGCATTAAGAGAGAAGCGGAACGCAGATACGATCAGGCACTGGCGCTTTCACATCTTATTCATGAAAATCCTGAACTTGGATTTGAGGAGCATAAGGCACATGACTGGATGGTCGCCGCCATCTCTGAACTAGGAATGGAACTAAAGGATCATGTAGGAGAACTGACGACTGCTTTCATTGGGGATGCAGGAGACGCTCCGCTTAATATTGGCATCTGCGCTGAGTATGACGCATTGCCCGGAGTTGGACACGCATGTGGACATAACGTGATCGCCGCCTCCGCATACCTAGCAACTGCAGCGCTTCTGCCGTTCTTAGACGACCTTGGCGCCTCCATCAGAATATTGGGAACCCCGGCGGAAGAGGGAGGCGGGGGCAAGATCCTCATGCTTGAACAAGGGTCATTCAGCCATCTCAACGCGGCGATGATGGTACATCCTGCACCCTCTGAGTCTGATCGCATGCCAACGTTGGCAGCGAAACATCTTGACATTACTTTTGTAGGTAAAGAGGCTCACGCGTCTGGATACCCCCAAGTTGGCATCAACGCTCTTGATGCTATGACTATCTCTCAAGTTGCAATCGGGCTTCAGCGCCAACATAACTTCCCTTACGATCAAGTACACGGGTACATTAGACATGGAGGTGACGCCCCAAACGTTATTCCAGCACTTGTTGAAGGTACCTATATCATTCGCTCACGAACTCTTGCCGATCTCTCCATTCTAGAACCAAAGATAAATCGGTGTTTTGAGGCCGGTGCACATGCAACAGGGGCTTCAGTTACAATTACATCACCGTCTCCTGCTTACTCAGAGTTCATAACAGATGAAGAGATCGCCGCCATCTATAGACGCCAGGCTGAAATCTGCGGTAGACCCTTCCCCGACCCGACTCGAGAGTTTCGAGCCTCAACCGACATGGCCAATATATCCCTAGAGATACCTTCAATACACCCACTACTTGACATAGACTCACTCCCAGCGATAAACCACCAACCCGAGTTCACAAAAGCAGCACGATCTGCTGCTGCCGACAAAGCCATCTTTGAGGGTGCGCTGACCATGGCATATACCATCGTAGAGATGGCAAACGACGAGTCACTGAGGGAAAGACTGTTAGCACACAGTTCCAGATAGCTAACCGCCTTAGATCCGCCTTTCTTTGAGATCTCAGCTTTGGCTGGACCTTTTCAAAGTAAGAAAACATGAAAGAGCTAAAGTAGACTTACAACCAGGTAGACCGGTGTCTCCTTCCGAGGTGAAGCATCTCGGTTCGGCAAAACGGCGCGCGCGGTCAGGGACGTTATGATCAGTCAGCCGCCTCAGCTAAAGCTTCGGCCAAAGCGGGATGCACGAGCAGAGACTCTACGATGTCAGCTACCTTCAAGTTCGCAGTTACAGCGAGTGCAATTACGGAGATTAACTCCGCGGCGCACGCGCCAACGATGGAGCCACCTAGCACTACGCCCGTCGCTGGGTCAGAAAGGATCTTTATAAATCCACGGGAATCACCATTAATCAGAGCCCTGGCGTTCGCCGCAAATGGAACCTTGGTAACTCGCATCTTTCTTCCCAAAGCAAAAGCTTCAGCTTCAGCTAAACCCACGTCTGCGATCTCTGGCTCAGTAAATATAGCACTTGCAGCCTTGTCATAGTCAAGATGACGATGCTCTCGAGAGTCAAGACCCATCACGTGCTCTGCCACTTTCCTCCCTTGCATTGTGGCAACCGACGCCAGTGGTAGCTTACCTGAAATATCTCCAGCAACATAGATATGCTTCACATTAGATACACAGTGGTGATCCACTGAGATATATCCTCCTTGATCTACTTGGACTCCGGCCTTTTCCAACTCTAATGACTCATAGTTGGGTAAAGATCCGATCGCCAATAGACAATGTGAACCCGTGACACTACGGCCATCGTCGCACTCAACCACCACACCACCATCGTCACTTCGATGAATTCCTTTAGCCCGAGCTCCCTTATATAGTTCGACACCAGAGTCCAAGAAGTCGGCCTCCAATGCTGCAGCAACCTCTGGGTCTTTTTGTGGAAGAATCTGCTGTCGAGATACGATCAACGATACTTTTGAACCAAAGGTACGAAACATGTGCACAAACTCAACGCCTGTCACGCCTGAGCCGACGACTATTAAGTGCTCTGGTATCTCTGGAGGAGGGTAGGCCTGCCGAGTAGTAAGAACCCTATCACCATCGATCGGCGCCCAATGAGGGACTCTGGGCCTAGATCCGGTAGCAATCAAAATAGCATCGCCACCAAGTTCGATCTCATCTCCTTCCGTCAACTTCACGGCGATGTGAAAGGGATCCAAAAATCGTGCTTCGCCTCTTATAACCCTTACTCCCTGGGAACTTAGAAGATCTCGATTACTGCGCTCTAGGTGGTCTGTGATAGTGGCGATCCTCATCTTTATAGACTCGAGGTCGGGTTGCAGATCAGTCTTTCGAATACCCATGCGAGATGCTCTCGACATAAGGGCGAGCATTCCGCCTGTCGCGATCATCGCTTTTGATGGAATACAGTCCCAAAGATTTGCTGCTCCTCCTAAAACATCTCGTTCTACAACCGTTACGTGCGCCCCTAGACGCGCCGCATAGGACGCTGCCTGGACTCCAGCTGGACCACCACCTACTACGACGAAGTTCACGCCCACATACTAGCGAGAATCAGCTCAGACACCCAATAAGTATCCACCTATTAGCATCGATATCACCCTACGCACCGGAGATGCTCTTTCCCTTACGTCCAGTGGGACCTAACCAGGCGTGTACGTTCCGTAGACTTCTCTCAAAGCATCACTAACCTCTCCGAGCGTAGCATTGGAACGAAGGGCGTTTTTCATAGGATACATAACGTTTGAACCCTCCGCCGCCGCCTCTTTAAGTTCAACAAGGGCTCGCTCGACCGGTACATTGTCCCTCAAGGCCTTTAGCCTTTGCACACGCTCAGCCTGTTGCAACTGTTGCTTAGGGTCTATTGGAAACACATCTTGATCGACCCCACCAACTTCGCTAAAACGATTTAGACCCACTACTATCTTCTCGCCTGAATCAATTTTCTTAGCATACGCATAGGCAGCACGCTCAATCTCATCTTGCATATACCCCGCCTCTATGGCAGAGACCGCACCACCCAAGTTATCGATCTCGTTCAAATATAACCAAGCAGCCTCTTCAACTTGATTGGTAAGAGTCTCGATAAAGTATGCTCCACCAAGCGGATCGACGGTATCGGTAACTCCAGACTCGAAAGCCAACACCTGTTGAGTCCGAAGCGCAATTTTTGCTGCCTTTTCTGTAGGGAGACCAAGCGCTTCGTCAAATCCGTTCGTATGTAAGCTCTGGGTGCCACCGAGAACAGCAGCGAGTGCTTGCAGCGCAACCCGTACGATGTTGACCTCGGGTTGTTGGGCAGTGAGAGTCGACCCACCAGTTTGGGTGTGGAACCTCAGAAGTTGCGACTTTGGACTCTCTGTACCAAATCTATCTCTCATGATCGATGCCCACATACGCCTTGACGCTCGATATTTGGCTATCTCTTCGAAGAAGTTATTGTGTGCATTCCAAAAAAAACTCAGACGCGGGGCAAAGTCATCGACGTGAAGGCCTGCTTGAACTGCGGCCTCAACATACGCTATACCATTTGCTAACGTAAATGCAATCTCCTGAACAGCCGTTGAACCAGCTTCTCGGATATGATAACCTGAAATGGAAATCGTATTCCAGTTGGGTAGATTCTCCTTGCAATAAGAGAAGATATCGGTAACGATCTTCATCGATTGGCGAGGTGGGTAGATGTAAGTACCCCTAGCAACGTACTCTTTCAAGATATCGTTTTGGATGGTTCCACCAAGTTTTTCCGCTCTAGCACCGGTCTCCTCCGCAACCAGCTGATACAGTAGCAAAAGAATAGAAGAGGTAGCATTGATGGTCATAGAGGTTGTCACATTCTCTAAGGGAAGTCCTGAAAGAAGTAGCCTCATATCCTCCAACGAACTAATCGCTACTCCTACTCGCCCAACCTCTCCTTGTGCTCTTGGGTGATCTGAATCATATCCCATCTGAGTAGGAAGATCGAATGCGCAAGAGAGTCCCGTTTGACCAGCACCTAACAAAAACTTAAATCTCTCATTTGTCGCCTCGGCCGTCCCAAATCCAGCGTACTGTCTCATGGTCCAAGGTTTACCTCTATACATGGTTGGATAGATTCCCCTTGTGAAAGGAAATTCACCGGGTTTTGAAAGTTCTACCTCTGGAATCCAATCAGAGAGGTCGCTCTCTTCATACAACGGTTTTATTGGGATATCTGAGTCAGTATGCACTACATCCTTGGACATAGCAAAAGCCTACCAATTTGCACCTGCAATATTAGTTCGAGTTTCAACGGAACTTTAACTACTCTCTTTACTAGACCCTCAAAGCTTCTCAAACACGCTCTCTAACTGGATGAGGCATACACAGATTGTCGTACTCGGCGATCACGATCTGATCAGGATCTAAAGAGCACGCCGGGCAGTCAGGATCCCGTTTCAGATTGAAGGTTCTAAATGTCTCATCGTATGCCTCATACGTAAGCAACCGGCCTGCTAAAGACTGACCCAGACCGAGGACTATTTTTATAGCTTCCATAGCCTGTATCGATCCAACTATTCCTGGTAGTACACCCAGTACTCCGGCTTCAGCACACGAAGGTGCAAGTTCCGGAGGCGGAGGCTCTGGAACAAAACATCGGTAACAGGGACCGACATAAGGATGGAACACGGTCACCGATCCTTCAAATCTAAATATAGATCCGTGTACGACTGGGATGTTTGCCTTGAGCGAAGCATCATTTACAAGGTAACGAGTGGGGAAGTTGTCAGTTCCATCGACAATTACGTCATACCCTGCGATTATCTCTTCGATATTAGAGGCCGAGAGTCGAACATCATAGGTTTTAACCTCGACATCGGGATTCAAGAGATTAATACTCATCTTGGCCGAGTCCACTTTTCGCTCTCCTACGCGATCCATATTATGAATCACCTGACGCTGGAGGTTCGATGCATCTACGACGTCCATATCTATTACACCTAAGGTACCCACACCTGCAGCAGCCAAGTACAAAGCCGCTGGCGAACCAAGTCCTCCTGCACCAAGAAGGAGCACCTTGGCGTTCAATAGCTTCAGTTGACCTTCCTCACCTACCTCTGGAAGCAAAAGGTGCCGACTATATCGATTGCGCTGCTGAGACGTAAGTGACTTCGGAACACCCCAACTCTGTCCATCGTCTTTCCACTTGTTAAAACCTCCGGACATCGACACCACATTGGTATACCCAAGATCTTGAAGCGTCTTCGCAGCGAACACCGACCTAACTCCACCCGCGCAATAAACGACTAAGGGTGAATCTTTATCAGGAACTCGGTTATCGATCTGAAGTTCCAGGTTCCCTCTTGGAATAAACACAGCGCCCGGAACGGCACCTTGTTCAAACTCGTCAAACTCCCTAACGTCGATAAAGGTCCAACCTGATCTCAAGCGTTCAGCTGCTTCTTCGGTGGCAACCTCACTTATCTGCGACTTTACTCCATTTAGCAGATCTCTAAAACTAGCCACTTAGTCCCCTTTTAATCACAATCTGGTTAAATATTACCTTTTCAATCGACAATATAAGCTTCTCACAAGAGTAAGAGATACTAGAGATCAGTCTAAAAAATCTTTATGCTGTCTTCAAAGGTCCTACGAGTCAGCGCCTTAGCAGATCCAAACCTATCCGAGCCATTGGGAACTCCTAATGCTATAGCACCAACGAAAAGTAGCTCTTCAGATATACCAAAGAAGGTCCGTAACTCCTCCCAGCCACGATCTACCGCAAAAAACAAAGCGCCAAGTCCTAAATTAGTGGCCTCTAGTAGCGCCAGCATCACAGCCGCACCGGCATCTATGTACCAATACGGTGCTGGCCACGACTCCTCAAGGCCCCAAGCTGAATAAGCCTTATCTGGAGCTTGATATCTGGCAATATATTTTTCCTTACTTACCAAAACTAGAACCACTGCCTGCGCCTTGTTCATTCCACAGTGGCTCTTACTACCCTCAAGCCATCCAGGTGTAGTCACGCACGACCAAAACTGCTCCCGAGCGGGGCGAGACCGTGCTACAACAAATTCAACACCTTGTGAAAAACCAGCCGACGGCCCCCGAAGCGCAATTCTTATAACCTCTTCGAGATCTTTGTCGGAGATCTCCTTCTCTAAAAAGGATCGCACCATCTTCCTTTTATAAACTAACGTCTCAAACTCCATAGCGTTATCCCACCGATCAGATCACAAATCTTCTCAACTTTTCAATACATTTCAGCTACTTTCATGCTAGCATACTCAAATACGATCTAGCAAGGAGGCAATCATGGACGTTACAAAGGAACCGCACACACCGACCAGGCAGAGGTACAACCAGCCATCGCAGGAGTTTGAACTTGGAACATCCCTTCGTATACTACGCTGGAGAGACCCTATCTTAGATCGCCACGGTTTTGGAGTCGATTCGGAGTATGCGGAACTCTTTTGGCTTCCTACATTAGGTCCATCGGCACTTTGGCTTTTGCGTCGAGTCGCCGCTCTCCTGACTGACGTTAACGACTCAGTCACAATCGACAGCGAACTTCTCGGAACAATGTTAGGTCTAAGGTACGGAAATATTCGTGATTCTCTAATAGAAAAGACGGTTCGCCGTTGCATATACTTCTCTGTAGCCCGGCCCACGGGGACTGACTCTATAGCATTTAAGACAGCACTGGGCCCTTTGTCACAAAGGCAGCTAGAGAGACTCCCTGAACCGTTGAGGGCTTTGCATACAATGCACGCTCCTTTAGAACTCAACGCGAGACTTATTCGAGAGGAACTTCAAGCCAAAAAGATTGCAATGACGCTAGCTCAGATGGGCGTCTCAAGTGATGAGATTCCATCTGAGCTAGAAAGGCTCAACTTTGAAGGTTACTTAGCCTCCAGAGTTGCGAGCACCTTCCCTTAAAGTAGCCACGTACAAACGGTTCTTACTCCAAAACCCGTTCCACCTTTTGACAAGTATCCTTCATCGCTCTCTGATCGAGCTGGTCCCGCTATGTCAAGATGAATCCAGGGAACATCTCCCACGAACTCCTGAAGCAAAAGACCGGCAGATAATGTACCCGCCTGTCCGGCTTGACCAATATTTTTCATATCGGCTATCTCTGACTCAATGTGTTTCTTATACTTCTCCGGGAGAGGAAGCGGCCAAAGCTCCTCTCCCGCGTCAAGCGATGCCTCTCTTACCTGTGATACCAAGGAGTCGTCGTTACCCATGATCCCACCAATCTCGGTGCCGAGTGCTACTACACAGGCTCCAGTCAAAGTAGCAATATCCAAGATCTGCTCGGCTCCATCCTCGACTGCTAGCGCTAAAGCGTCGGCTAGAACTAGACGTCCCTCCGCATCTGTGTTAAGGACCTCAATAGTTTTACCAAGTCGAGTCTTTAACACATCTCCTGGCTTTTGAGCAGTTCCGGAGGGCATGTTCTCTGTAAGAGCCATATAGCCATAGATCTCGCGACGACAACCCAAAGCTGCTAAGACTACCATCGACGCAAGTACAGCCGCGGCTCCTGACATATCCGTCTTCATGGTCATCATTCCGGTCCCTGACTTTAGAGAAAGACCTCCGGAGTCAAAGGTGATGCCTTTGCCCACCAAAGCCGTCTTTTTCGCCGCGGGGTCAAGATCAGATGGTAGGTAATGCAGCCTCAACATTCTGGGCGGCTCATTAGAACCTTTCGCAACGCCTAAGAGGCCACCAAGGTTCTCCTCTTCTATCTTCTTCTCATCCCATACTCGAAGCTCAAGCCCGTACGTCGTTGCAATCTCTTGGGCTATCTCGGTGAATCTACGAGGTGTCATAGTAGACGGTGGCTCATTGATCAAGTCTCGGGCAAGGGCCACGCCTTCCGCTAGAATTTTCGCACTTTTTGCAGATGTCTGATAAGTCTCTACATCATCCTCAGATACAGTCAGCACTATTGACTTCAGTCCGCTCTTCGAACCGCGACTTCGGGTCCTATAGGTATCAAAGCTGTAGGAACCTAAATACACACCTTCCAACAGGGCCGATACTAGGTTCTGATTCTTCACGAATGACAAAGAAAGTGCCTCTAGGTCAAGCACAGCGGAACTCTTGAACCTTCCAGCCTTCTTGACAAGATTCGCTCCAAAACGTCTCACGTCGTCAGGTACAAGAGCCTCTGGCGAACCCAAGTATGCAACATGAATGAGCTTTCCATCTATCACGGTTGGCTGTATCTCGCCCAACTTTAGTCCCTGTCGCTGTTCAGACTCATTAGTAAACCTTGCGACGTAACCAACACCCTCTTCGCCTTGAAAATCGTTTTGGTCCGATCCCTTTGTCCTCACCAAAACCTCTAGCTCGAGTCTCAATCTAACTCCCTTTCAAAAACATCTCTCGTTCTGAGAGCTTCCCCTTCTTGCCATCTTGCCATAGTCCAAAGCAGATCCGAAACACGATTTAAGTATCGACCCACCTCGGTATCTGAAACCTGTCGAGTAAACTCCACTGACGCTCTTTCCGCTCGTCGTGCGGTCACTCTAGCCACGTCTAGGTAAGCGGAGATCGGATTACCTCCTGGAATGACAAACTCCCGTGGCATTTCAAAGAGTGTTGAGATACGGTCTATCTCTTCCTCAAGCCAACTTACCATAGTCGCACCAACAAGAGTCTTACCGGACACCAACTTACCTCGGTTCTCAGGCTTCGTAGCTACCTCTGCCATCAACACCCAAAGATCTGTTTCGAGACGAACACAGAGTCGCTCCAGATCCTTATCCTGGGTGAAGGCTCTTACTAAACCGATTGCAGCTTGAGTTTCATCGACTACACCGTTTAGTTCCACTTGGATCGAGTTCTTGCTTACCCTTCCACCAAATAGAAGGCCAGTTGAACCGTCGTCACCTTTTTTCGTATATATCTTCACCTCTGAAAGAAACTAGTGGTCACAACGGTTCAATACTTCCCATATTCTTGTAAGAATGAGCAATTATTTAGACATCGTTCATGACAAAATTGTCGTCTTTGACGGTGCCATGGGCTCAAACTTACAAACGCTTGATCTCTCTGCCGACGATTTTGGTGGGCCAACTTTAGAAGGCTGCAACGAAGCCCTGGTCCTTCACTCTCCAGAATCAGTGACTAAGATCCATGAATCTTTCTTAGCCGTAGGCTGCGACGTCGTTGAGACCAATACCTTCGGTGCCTTTTCTGTAGTACTCTCGGAGTACGGAATTCAAGATCAAACATATGATATAAATAAGAAGGCTGCTGAACTTGCACGTGAAGTAGCAAAAAGCTACAGCAGACATGACAAACCTCGCTTTGTCGCCGGAAGTATCGGCCCCGGTACGAAACTACCGTCCCTCGGCCAAATTACCTTCGATCAACTCGTTACTGCCTATGAGGAACAGTGCCAGGGACTCATCGACGGTGGTGTAGACATTCTCCTTTTCGAGACCATGTTCGACCTCCTCACAGCGAAGGCTGGAATCGTAGCCGCTCGAAAAGTGATGGCGCGAACAGGCAAAGTTCTCCCCATCCAAGTACAGGTCACAATGGAGCTTACGGGACGCATGCTGCCTGGGACGGAGATATCAGCTGCCTATACAGCGCTCGAGTCCATGCATCCGGACGTGATAGGTATAAACTGTGCCACCGGACCCAAAGAGATGGCCGAGCATCTTCGGTACCTATCTGCCTCATCAGAGATACCGATCTCTTGCTTACCAAACGCCGGACTTCCGTCAATAGTGGATGGGCAGATGCACTATGACCTAACGCCGAAGGAGTTAGCAGACTATCACAAGCGCTACATATCAGAGTACGGTATATCGATCGTTGGAGGATGCTGCGGCACCACTCCTGAACACCTAAAAGCTGTTATCGAAGCAATCGACAACGTAGAGCCAAAGGTACGCACTATAGCCAAAGACCCAGCACTTGCATCTTTATATAGCGCCGTACCACTGCGGCAAGATCTCGCATACCTTGCGGTTGGTGAAAGAACTAATGCAAATGGCTCTAAGAGATTCCGCGAAGCAATGCTGAATGAAGATTGGGATACCTGCATCGAGATGGCCCAAGATCAGGTAAAAGACGGGGCACATGTGATTGATTTATGTGTAGATTACACAGGGTCAAACGGTGTTGAGATAATGGGAATCTTAGCTAAGAGACTAGCCACACAATCAACCCTTCCCATAATGATCGACTCCACAGAGGCAGATGTAGTCGAAACTGCCTTGAAGTATCTCGGCGGACGAGCCGCCATAAACTCCGTCAACTTAGAAGAGGGTAGTGAACCTGGCACACGACTTGACAAGTTTTTGAATCTAGCTCAACAGTATGGAGCAGCAGTCGTCTGCACATGCATAGACGAACAGGGCCAGGCTCGAACTGCACAATGGAAAGTCGACGCCGCCACGGCTATCTCAGAACTAGCTACCACAAAATATGGGTTAAAGTATGAGGATTTGATCTTCGATCCGCTTGTCTTGCCGATCTCAACCGGGATGGAAGAGTCTCGCAAAGACGGCATTGAAACCATCGAAGGAATCCGACTAATCAAAGAGAAGTTTCCCGACTCCTTTACGATTATCGGTCTCTCAAACGTATCTTTTGGATTAAATCCAAAAGCAAGGGAAGCTCTAAACTCTGTATTTTTAGACGAGTGCCGCAAAGCCGGCCTAGATGCAGCGATTGCGCATCCTTCAAAGATAATTCCTCTCCATAGAATTCCAAAAGATGTACTTGATGTCTGTCTTGACCTGATCTACGATAGGCGAACTGACTTATACGACCCCTTACAGAGGTTGATTGAGATCTTTAACGACCCAAATCAAAACATAGCAGTAGATGCGATCACGCTGGAGTCTTTACCAATCGAAGATCGTCTCCACAAACGAATCGTTGATGGGAACCGCAAGGGTCTTGAAGATGATTTGCAAGAGGCCCTGAATGCCGGGTACAAACCACTCGACATCATTAATAACTTCCTGCTTGAAGGCATGAAGGAGGTAGGAGAACTTTTCGGCGCAGGAAAGATGCAGCTTCCCTTCGTCCTATCCTCAGCGGAAACGATGAAAGCCGCCGTATCGTTCTTAGAACCCCACATGGAAGTGACAGATTCACCTAACAAAGGGCGTATTGTACTCGCTACGGTCAAGGGAGACGTCCATGACATCGGGAAAAACTTGGTTGATATTATATTGACCAACAATGGTTATGAAGTCCGGAACCTTGGTATCAAAGTCTCGATAACTGAGATGATAAATGCAGCCAGAGAGTCCCAAGCCGACGCGATTGGCATGAGCGGACTT
The DNA here is from genome assembly GCA_021784785.1 of Actinomycetes bacterium. Classification (GTDB taxonomy): domain Bacteria; phylum Actinomycetota; class Acidimicrobiia; order Acidimicrobiales; family Acidimicrobiaceae; genus Ferrithrix. The sequence continues at coordinate 14,208 of JAJYHJ010000057.1, forward strand.
CTTGTAAAGTCAACCCTAATCATGAAGGAGAACTTAGAGGAGCTCGAGGCACAAAACCTTAGTCACCTGCCCGTAATCCTCGGTGGAGCCGCCCTTACCCGCACCTACGTCGAACGCGACTTGCGTTCCTTATATAGCGGAAGACTTTTTTATGGTAAAGATGCCTTTGAAGGTCTAGAGGTGATGAACAAACTTATCGACATTAAATATGGAAAATTAGAAGACTCGGAGTTCGGTCGCACAATTAGCGAAAAAAAGGTTTTTAGACAGATAGGTAGAGATAAAGAACTATCAGATAGTCCGGTTTCCATCCAACGGTCAGAACACGTTGAAGTTGATAACGACATTTTCACACCGCCGTTCATAGGAACTAAGGTCATAAAGGGTATTCCTTTGGATGAAATAGCGCAATTCATAAATGAAACTGCTCTTTACCGCCATCAATGGGGCTATCGTCCTCAAAATGGAGAAAGTGACAGCGAGTTCAAAACCCGCATACGAGGTCTTCTTCGAGAGGAGTTGAATAACGCCAAAAAAGAGCAGTTACTAGTTCCGATGGTCGTCTATGGGTATTTCCCGGTAGCAAGCAGCGGCAACGATCTCATTGTTTATGAAGACGAGACCAAAGCGAGGATTGTGACCACCTTTACGTTTCCTAGGCAAAAAAAAGAACCTTATCTTTGCATTGCAGACTTTTTCAGACCTATCAATTCTCCTGATATAGATTTTGCAGCATTTCACGTCGTCACAATGGGCACGAAAGTCTCCGAAGTCGCACGACGACTGTTTAACGAAAACAAGTACCAGGATTACCTACTCCTTCATGGTCTAGGCGTTGAAATGGCGGAAGCCCTCGCTGAGTACTGGCATCGACGCATCCGCGAGGAGTGGGGGTTCGCAGATGAAGACGGACCGACTCTAGCCGGACTCTTTAAGCAACAGTATCGTGGAGGTCGATATTCATGGGGTTACCCAGCATGTCCCGACTTGGAAGATAACGCTAAAGTCGTCGATCTTTTGGACGCAAAACGAATTAACGTAGAAGTCAGCGAGGAGTTTCAACTTCACCCAGAGCAGACGACGACTGCTATAATCTGTCACCATCCAAGGTCAAAGTACTTTATTGCTTAGAAAGTAAACCAAGTCATTAAAGGATTTCACCTTAAATGTTTCATGTCACACCGGCGCCTTACTGCCTTACAACGCCACCAGCTGGCGATTAGCTTCATTAAAACTCGATAGCTTCCCATCTTTAACGGTTACAATATCCTCAATTCGAGCTCCGTAGCTTCCGGGGATGTAAATGCCAGGCTCCACCGAAAAACAGTCTCGTTCTCGCACCACATCGCTAGCATTACCGACCAAGTAGGGCTCTTCGTGTTCTTCCAATCCGATACCATGGCCGAGACGATGTATAAAGCAATCTTTAAACCCAGCAGCGTCTATCACATCTCTCGCAGTTGCATCAGCTATAGATAACGCCATTCCTGCAACAATGCTTGATCTTGCCGTACTTTGGGCCAACTCCAAGACTTCGTACAACCTTTGGAATCGACTATCTGGTCTCCCCACATAGACCGTTCGCGTGATATCAGAACAGTATCCTGGCTCTTCGTTGACTGAAAAAGTACCTCCAAAGTCGCAAACTACCGGTTCATTTTGTCCAATTACTCTCAAAGATGGTTCATGATGAGGTGAAGCTGAGTTTGGCCCAGAACCTACGATTGCAAAGTTGACACGAGAGTGACCAAAGTCAAGAAGCATGCTACTCAGCTCATCCGAGACGGCTCGCTCCGTTCTCCCAAGCAGTTGAATCTCACCGCTAAGGAGTTTCTCTGCGACAGCGTCTGCCGCCGCTCCGGCAGCTGCAAGCGTCAATAGCTCAATTTCGTCCTTCTCTCGCCTGATATGTACTCCAAGATCAGACAGCGAAAAGAACTTCGAATTAGGCGATCGTCTCATTGCGGCAAGAAGCCAAGAAGCCCATCCACGATCCGAAAATGCCACCCTACTAGCACCCTTCAGACGATCGGCAATAAGATCAAATGGGTCGTCACCTTCCTTCCACGGCACAATCTGGAAAAGATCAGATCTTGATCTCACGCGTGCGGCTTCAAGTTGCGGCACAATAAGTATCGGCGTCTCGTCGGGTCGGACAATTAGTGCAGTAATTCTCTCAAGTGGCATCGGCTCGTACCCTATCATCCAAGGCACCTCAGCTCCTAGCGTCAATACCGCGGCGTCTATACTACGGACGCGTAAAAGTGCACGAAATCGCTCACTTCTGCCAACATAAGCATTGTCATAGTCTCTTTCGGACAATCCATTTAATGTCGCAAGTATCGCACTCAGGCGAGTTTGCGCGTCCTCGTAATCATCACTCATTGTTATCCACCTGTCATAAAACTTTCAAGCTACGCCCGCCATATTAGACAAAAAGTGAAGCGCTCCTACGGGCATGGTATGATGAGCGAGCCATCGGAGAAGCCTCAACATGTGAAAATCCAAGTAAATATGCATAGTCCTTGAGTTCTTCAAACTCTGACGGGGTATAGAACCGGACCATAGGCGCATGGTTCTTGGTAGGTCTCAGATATTGACCTATCGTAACAATCGAGACACCCACCTGGTACATATCCCTCAAGGCAGCCTTAAGCTCATCAATAGTTTCGCCTAGTCCTACCATGAGCCCAGACTTGGTCACCAAACCAAACTCTTTAGCTCTAGCAAGCACAGAAAGTGACCTGGCGTAACTCGCAGATGGACGAATCGCTCTTTGTAGGCGAAGTGGCGTTTCCACATTATGATTGAGGACGTCGGGACGTGCTGCAAATATAACATTCAAAGCTGAATCGTCACCCTTACAATCCGGTATTAGAACCTCCACTCCAACCTTCGGGTTACGTAATCTAATGGCATCAATTGTTTTAGCGAATGCACTTGCACCGCCGTCTTCAAGGTCATCCCTAGCCACTGCAGTTACTACCGCGAATTCGAGTCCAAGTCTTTCTACTGCCTCCGCAACATGCAAGGGTTCGTAAGGATCCAAAGGAAGCGGTTTAGACGTATCAACCAAACAAAATGCACAGGCCCGGGTACAGCTTTCTCCGTTTATCATGAATGTAGCCGTACCGTCGGCCCAACACTCAAAGATGTTGGGACATCCCGCTTCCTCACAAACAGTCGTTAGTGAAAGAGATCTCATCAAACTCTTTAGCTGACGGTACTCCGATCCCATATTTGCACGATTTCGCAGCCATTCAGGTTTACGTTCTCTTATAGGAATGGTGTTACCCAGGTCTACACCGGCTCTTTGC
>JAJYHJ010000089.1 GCA_021784785.1 Actinomycetes bacterium
GATCTGAGTGACGCCAGACCTACCATAATGTCGGTCTCGTACTCACTTCTCCACGACGTAAATCGATCTTCCGGAGGAACATTTGATACCATTCCCAGGTAATTGCCACCTTTTTCAATCGTCGCTATATCAATTGACATGTGTTTCCTAAGCTTCACGGCGGCTAAGGCATGACACGCCTCATGAATTGCCACCGCATGGCGCTCTCTTTCTATATACTCAACATCCTCTGGAGGGCCTAACTGCTTCAGTTGCTTAGCCTTTATGATATCGCTCCAAACGATAGTCTCTCGGCCCGCCCGAATAGTGTTGATGAGAGCCTCATTGACCAGATCCTTAATCACGGCACCGGTTGCATAGGGAGTTATCGTCGCCAGTCGATCGATCTCGGACTCGGTCAGTGAATGCTTTACCTTTGAAAGATAGCCCTTGTAAGTTCGCACTCGCCCTTCTTTTGAAGGATAACCAACCTTGTATATCCGATCAATTCTTCCTGGGCGAAGTAATGCTTCATCCAGCGATTGCGGCATATTAGTCGCCATCATCACTAAAATTCGATACTTAGGCGGGCTCTTTGGAGGTAGCCCAAGCGCACGTCGCACAACGCGGTTCATAAATCCCCTCGGCTTCTTCAAGCCAGACAGTTCTGTCAGAAGCGCCTGCAGGGTGCCGTCCATACCTCCCATACCCATTCCGGCACCACCCGGAAATACATAACGCAAAGTTCCACGTCGAGAGTCACCTTCTTGAGGATACGCTTCCGAGTTCTTGTGAAGTGAACCCATAAACAAAGAGTGAGACGCCGCTTGGCTCATGTAGTTCGTCCCATGGCACAGGTCTGATCCTATACCGCTCAAGATGCTCGGGTTGTCTTTTGATCCATACTGAGCACCCGCTCCTGCTAGATTTCCTCTTGACCCCAACGAGTCAGCTTCATCGAAAAAGACCACGACTCCACCGTATCTGAGCGCCAATTTCCTAAGTTTTCTAAATAGAGACTTCACCTTTAAGATTCCGACACCAAAAAACATGTTGGTAAAGGCACCTGGATCAACAAATACAAATGGATTTTGAGTTTCGCCCGCAACTGCCTCAGCGATCAGCGTCTTCCCGGTACCGGGCGGTCCCCATAAGAGGATGCCTCCTGGAACGTATCCACCATGCGCTTCTATTAACTCAGGGTCCTTTAGGTAGATTATATTCTCTTTCACCTTGTCTAAAACGTTGTCTTGTCCCCACACATCGGAGAACCGAGTCTTTATGTCACCAGGGAAGTAGACATCTACTCCACCTTTACTCATAAACCAAAATATGGCAACAAACTGCATCACAACAACAAGTATCAGTAGCAGGTACTGAAGCAGCGTGGGCATCGCACTTATAATTGCAGAGGGAATCAGAAATGGTGCAACGAAGGGAGACACATGATAGTGTGCCGCAGCAACCACCGAAACAAGTGCAATCACCAAAAGCCACTTACCGACTCTTGAAACACGATAGCGCGTCCAGTCATCCCATCCTGAACTCAACCCGTTGATCTTCGCAACAACGTTCTCATCAAAGAACTCGTTCCAAGCTTCGTTGTGTTCGGCGACGATGTAATGGGCTTGGCGAACTAGTTCGGCCAAGATAAGAAGAGTTAGCCACCATTCGTTACTCGCTGCCAACCTTGCCGCGGTAGCCACAGATTCCAGGGGGTTGTTGGTTGTATAGACGGCAATAAAACCGAACCATACGAGTACGAAGAGTACGAGAAACTTTACTCTGTCCCAGGTCTCCATTGGTTTCCTAGTATTACTTTCTGGCGGAGAGGGTTCCTGCTCTCCCTCAAAGCTTTTGAAGGTTCTCACTTAACCACCTTTACATTCCATGAGTTAATTACTGATTGAATTTCCGATTGATTTGACTTAAAACACGAAACCGAACATCCCATTGCGATGACATAAACCCAGTTTGTCTGAGCATCCACGACCGCATCCTGAATAAAAGAACTCTTCGTTTTACCAATTTGGATGTCCACTGCCAATTGACTACCACGAAATCCGCCTGGTCGCACAAACTCATTGTAAGACAGAACTTTGTAGGATAGCCCGGCCGGAGGAGTTCCCGTAAGTGGATCTACTCGCAAGACTAAAGTACGCAGTGACGCGAGTGAAAATGTATCCCGAGCACTTGCCGAAAGCGCCTCCGCTCTGACCAGCCCGACGACAACCGGAGACTCAAAACCCAAGGTTTTGGTCAACTTTGCGTTTGGTTCACCCATAAAAATATTAGCCCAGTTTGTAGACTCGATCTGAGAGATACTTTGAGGGGTAGCTGTTGACAGTTCGTCCTGAATGATCTCACGGTCGTGAAACAAGGACCAATTGCTTGGAATTTTAAAGAACGTAGACTCACCGGCGGAAGTCACATGATCAACGAAACGATAGCTCGATCCAAGGCACGAAGATAACAATAAAGAAAGCGGCAATAGCGACACACCTATCAAAAGTCTTTGGTTCCACCTTATCTGAGCCGACGCATCAGACAACATTAGCACACACCTTTTACGCGAAAGACTTGAAAGATACTGCCGAAAGTGCCAACCATAGGCTTTAAATCTTTACATACAAATCTGGGAGAAAGATAAATATACCCTGGCAAATCCTCTATCAAATTCGTCGATCCTTCCATTAGCAGCAGAGGGATGCCCGAAAATCAGGCATCCCTCTAAAAGATGATCTAACTAAGATTTAACAAAAGCTTGTCGTTTACTCTGAAACCTCCACAATTACTTAGTAGTCTTCCATTCCTCCAGGTGGCATGGAAGGTGCCGACTCTTCTGGCTTGTCCACGACGATTGCCTCTGTCGTTAGGAAGAGGGCAGCTATAGAGGCCGCGTTTTGCAAAGCGGACCGAGTAACCTTTACCGCGTCTATAACTCCCGCTTCTAGAAGGTTCTCATAGACACCCGTCGCAGCGTTAAGACCTTCAGATGGATTCGTCAGTGACTTGACCTTCTCAACTACGACTCCTCCTTCGAGGCCAGCATTGATTGAGATCTGCTTTAGCGGCTCTTCGAGGGACTTAGCTACGATACGAGCCCCAGTGGCTTCATCTCCTTGGAGCTTCTCAGCTACATCTAATACTGCCGCCTGAGATCTCAGTAGCGCAACTCCGCCTCCAGGAACCACGCCTTCTTCAATCGCAGCTTTCGTAGTCGAGACCGCATCTTCGATACGATGCTTCTTCTCTTTTAGTTCAACCTCAGTGGCTGCGCCAACTTTGAGAATTGCAACACCGCCTGAGAGTTTGGCCAAGCGCTCCTGAAGTTTCTCTCGATCATAGTCAGAGTCGGTATTTTCAATCTCTGCTTTGATTTGTGCGATTCGACCCTTGATATCAGTTTCAGAACCGGAACCTTCGATTATCGTAGTCTCGTCCTTTGAAACCTCAATACGTCGTGCACGACCCAAAAGATCCAAAGTAGTATTTTCAAGCTTCAGGCCAACCTCTTCGGTTATTACCTGTCCACCCGTAAGAATTGCAATGTCCTGCAACATTGCTTTTCTACGTTCTCCGAATCCTGGCGCCTTCACTGCAACCGATTTAAAAGTACCACGAATCTTGTTCACAACCAACGTTGCTAACGCCTCAGCCTCGACATCTTCAGCGATAATGAGTAGACCCTTACCACTTTGCATAACTTTCTCCAAAACCGGCACAAGATCCCTCACCGTAGAAATCTTGGAACCAACAAGGAGAATGTACGGATCCTCTAAGACCGCCACCATCGCCTCTGGATCGGTCGAAAAGTAAGGAGAAATATAGCCCTTGTCAAAACGCATACCTTCAACAAGATCCATCTCCAAACCGAATGCTTGAGACTCTTCGACGGTTATGACTCCATCTTTGCCTACTCTTTGAATAGCTTCGGAGATCAATGATCCAATCTCTTCATCCGCTGCGGAGATAGCGGCTACTTGCGCGATCTGGTCTTCAGACTCAATCTCCTTAGCAATCATCTTCAAAGATGACACAGCAGCCTCAACGGCTAGCTCAATTCCTCTCTTCAGTGACATTGGATTCGCGCCAGCCGCGACGTTACGAAGCCCCTCTCTAACCATCGACCAAGCGAGAACCGTGGCAGTCGTCGTACCGTCACCAGCTACATCGTCGGTCTTCTTTGCGACCTCCTTGACAAGCTCAGCGCCTACTCGCTCGTAAGGATCTTCGAGTTCTATCTCCTTAGCGATTGAGACACCATCATTAGTTATCGTGGGGGCTCCCCACTTCTTCTCAAGGACAACGTTACGGCCTTTCGGTCCAAGCGTCACCCTAACGGCGTCTGCAAGTTGATTCATTCCTGATTCGAGCGCCCTACGGGCCTCTCCATCGAAAGCAATTAGCTTTGACATCTGTCAGTTCCCTCCATTGGGTTCTGTTAGCACTCTCACTACCTGAGTGCTAAAGAATCTACCATGAATTTTAAGGAATCAGTGCATTCATAGCGTATATAAACACTTCGACTAGGAAAGTTTTATACAAATCTTTAATAATCAGCATTAACGACGAGTCCTGATTCGAGCCATTTTAGACTATCTGACACTCCAGAACCACATGCGTTCAGGTTACCCGCCCGCTACCGCCGGCACGATTGACAGAACCTGCCCGTCCGTTACTTTAGTCTCCAATCCTTCCTGAAAACGAATATCCTCGTCAGACACAAATATGTTCACAAACCTTCGCAAAGTGCCAGCTTCATCTAAAATCCTGCCCTTCAGATCTGGATACTTCACAAATAGCTCGTCCAAAGTTTGCTTCAACGTGCCGCCAGATTCAACACTGACCTCGCCAACGCCACCAGTCAGAGATCTGAGCTGAGCCGGAACTCTCACTATAACCGACATTACTTCATTCCTTCCAGCACTTTAGAACGCTTCTTCTCCAAGTAATCCATAAAAGCATCAAGGGATGGTGGTATTGTCTCCGAAACATTAGAGCTGGGAGCTAAAGCCTCTACTGTCTTTAAACCATTGCCAGTGATGTAAACGACCGTTTTCTCGTCCTTGTGGATCTTCCCCTCTGCAGCCAGTTCCATCAACACCGCCATCGTGACTCCTCCCGCAGTCTCAGCAAAAATTCCCTCAGTTCTCGCAAGAAGGCGAATAGCTTCGAGAATCTGTTCATCTGAAACCGCAACTATCGCTCCGCCCGTGGATCTAACAACGTCAAGAGCATAGACACCGTCAGCTGGATTCCCTATTGCGAGAGACTTTGCGATAGTCGAGGGTTTGACGGGTCGGACAAAATCATGTCCTTCGATAAATGCACTCGCTACCGGCGAACATCCTTGAGGTTGAGCTCCAGATATCCGAACGGTCTTGAAGTTATCAAGCAATCCAACTTTACTCAACTCCAAAAATCCCTTGTGAATCTTGGTAAGCTGAGATCCTGATCCAATCGGAACCACAACATGATCTGGAGCTAGCCATCCCAGTTGTTCGGCTACCTCAAAGGCCAGAGTTTTGGACCCCTCAGAATAGTACGATCTAACGTTGACGTTTGCAAAGGCCCAATCAGGTTCTTCGGAGGTAATCTCAGAACATAACCTGTTTACGTCGTCATAGTTGCCGTCAATAGCAATTACGTTTCCTCCGTAGACTGTCGTCGTAATAACCTTTGCTGCCTCAAGATCAGCTGGAATAAATACAAAGCTTTCCATTCCTGCTGCAGTGGCATGAGCGGCAACAGAGTTGGCTAGATTTCCGGTCGATGCACACGCCGCTACGGAAAGTCCAAGTTCCTGCGCCTTTGAGAGCGCAACTGATACCACTCGATCCTTAAATGATCCGGTCGGATTCAAAGTATCGTTCTTGATCCATAGGTCGTTTAAACCCAAATACCTTCCAAGTCTTTCTGCCTTTATCAAAGGTGTAAAACCAGCGCCTAAATCAACGTATTTAGTTCCTTCGATTGGAAGTAGATCCTTGTATCTCCAGATGGAGAGTGGACCTTTCGCTATAGATTCTCTCGACACGGAGGCACCGATAGCTTCGTAGTCGTAATCTACTTCTAAAGGTCCAAAGCAGAACTCACAAACGTGTAGTGCTTGGACTGGATAGAGTTTACCACACTCTTTACAACGTAACGCACTAGCAAAAGACAAACTTCCTCCTAAAATCATCGATCGGGCATTGGCACCTGGTACATCCGTACTGGTTGTCGCGGAATCAACGGGCCCGTCCCTCATCCGCTCTCGATGACAGAACAATCTGCAAGATCAGTGTAGCCTCAAACTCTTGAGACTACTCCCGCGGAAAAGATTTTTTACAATGCACGCACAGCTTAAGAGATTTGCGAAACCCACAAGGAGCTTCCACTAGCCTTATTAAAAGTGTCTGACTCAACTTCATACCTCCATGCGAACCCAGGTACAGAGACTGGATTAAGTCCGAAGGTCTCAGTTATCATCCCCGCCCACAATGAAGAGCTGGGTTTATTGAGATTAATTCCAGCCTTGATGGAAAATATCCCGTCTCTTGAGATGACGATTACCGTTGTGGACGATCACAGCACAGATAACACAGCAAAGGTCGCAGATAGTCTTGGAGCTCAAGTAGCAAAAGTACCGGAGGAACATGCTCAAGGAAAGGGCGAGGCTATCTTCTTTGGCATAAATCAAGCACCCGCTGCTGACATCTACGTGACATGTGATGCAGACCTGAGAAGCTTCACAATCGAGGACCTAGTCATGCTAGTCAATCCCCTTATCGCAAGACCGGAGCTCATAATGAGCCGCGCGGGTTACTCCTATCAATCCAGCGATGGCACCTCGGACTCCACACAAAGAGTGACGCGACTGATGGCGATTCCGCTGCTCGCCATTTTCTTTCCAGAACTCACACGATTTAGTTCACCACTGGCAGGAGAGATAGCGTTTCGATCGATATTAATCGAAAAAGTTAGGCTTCTTAGCGGCTTCTCCATCGATGTAGGACTCCTCATCGATACTCTTTTAGCTTTTGGCATCGACTCGATCCTCGAGATAGACCTTGGCATTAAAGCTCACCGTCACCATGCACTTGAGTTCCTAACACAACAGGCGCGCGAGGTGGCTACCGCGATACTTTTGAAGGCCAACAAACTAACGCTGAAAGAGATAGAGGAAACAAGAACCTTTCCGTTCGAACTTCCATCAGCTAGCAGACCTTAGCCACCCCCCAAGGCTAGAATATATCGAGTAACCGTCTCCACTAGTGCCTTTTTGGTATAGTGAACTGAAACGTCACGTCCAAACTCTTCCACCAAAGACACCACTTCTGCCGAGGGACTCATTTTAAGTAGTTTATGCTTAGCATCTTTGTCAATATCTCCCACAACTACCAAAATACGCTTACCCTCTTTCTGGGCCGCCTTTAAAACCGCTCCGACAACTTTTCCACGTAACGATTGCAGGTCAAAGTAACCTTCACCAGTCAACACGAGGTCGGAGCCAGCTATCAAAGACGTCATGCTCGGAGAATTTATGATGCTATCTACCGCCATCGTGATCTCACCACCAAGAGCCAAAAGCGCTCCTGAGATTCCACCAGCTGCGCCAGAACCTACACATTCATTTACTGAGCGGCCAAATCTGGTTCTGTATAGAGAATCCAAATAGTCGAAGCGCCTTTCCAACAGTGCCACTTCCACGAAAGAAGCTCCCTTTTGCGGAGCAAACACCTTTGGTGCATCGCCAAAGGTAGTTGTCGTATCCACGAAAGCTCGCACCGATACATCTTTGTCGAAAGGCCTACCTCCGACTCCCGCTATCAAGCCGAATCCACCATCAGAGGTAATAGAACCGCCACATCCAACCAGTAGGTCCTTAATTCCCGACTCGAGTATCGACGCCAACAATTCGCCAACACCAAAGCTGCTCGCTCCGAGTGGATCTCTCCGACTTCCGATGTCGGTATAGCCTATAACTTTGGCCACCTCAACGATCGCTAGTTCTCCTGACTGTTTCCACACGACCGCACGTCGACAGCCAAAGGGATCTGATACCATAACCGCCTTCTCGACACCGCTAAAGCAATCGGAAAAGCCCTCCCCACCATCTGATACCATCTGCGAGTAGATGTGCACACCCAAAGTTGAAGAGAGCTCATTCAGAGACTCGACGATGTCACCCTGAGAAAGAGTCCCACGAAACTTATCAAAGATCGCCACCACTCTCGTCGACATAAAGACAGAGTAATACAGAAATCAATTAGAACTCTTGAGCGAGTACTTTCCTTCTCTCAGCCTGAGGTTAAGCAACGCCGTCACTATAGGAGTTGCCATCTATTTATACTCTCGCAATAGGAACTGGCTCTCCAAGGAAAAACCCTTGTCCAAGCAACACGCCGAGGTTAACCAAAGTTTCGAACTCTCCCTCGGTCTCGATACCTTCTGCGATAACTATCGCACCAGACTCGGACGCCAAAGAGACCAACGTTCCTACAAGCACTTGAACCGCTCGATTAGTATCGATACCTCGTACCCACTCTTCATCAAGTTTCACATACCTCGGCTTCACCGCGGACACAAAGTTTAAGCTATGCAAGTCAGGAGACGCGTCATCAATTGCAAGTGCCATTCCTGGAGGCAAAGCCTCAAGAATACTTGACGCGAAGTCGTCCTTTGTGGCTTCTCCCGCACGTAGTTCAATCACCAAAGAAAGGCTTGACGCTGCCACCAATGACATCAAACCTTTGTCATTGGTAACAAGTTGCCTTGACGCGTTTATTGCTAACCAGGTTTCCCGGGGAAGGTTGTGGGATGCAGCAATCGCCGAAATAATCATGTCTCGTTCTATCTCGATCGCTTGCTTGACTGAGAGGCTCTCCAGTCTTCGCAGTGTCGCGGCTCCGTCGTTGAAACGACTGAGCGCTTCATGTCCGACCACCTCTCCAGAGGCCAAGTCAAATATCGGCTGGAACAACGTAGTGAACCCTAGGTCACCAAAATCGACTGAAGCAAGCCCTCCAGAGGCGATCGCCACCGCACTAGGCTCGCCAACAACCAGTGGCTCAGCTGCAGTGTAGTTCGATCGACTCCGTTCGACTGAAGCCTTTCCTCTATCGACCGCATCGGCATATCCAAAGTGAAGTATTGCCTCCCAGTCGGTAGCAACATGGGCTGTTGAGCCCGAGAAACTTTGGCTTTGTACCGGCCTTCGCTTCTCTTTCTTCGCAAACCAAGGTTTCACCTGGACAAAAATATCTGCCAAGGAGTTTCTTAGACCAATGTAAGCAAAAATTGCGTATGTTGCCAATAGCGAGTTGATACTCGCATATACCGCGTTATACCAGAATTGATGTTGATAATCACGTACTAATGTAAAAAGCGAAAGTCCCAAGACTATATAGGGCGTAAGCACAAATAGCAGTGGAGCAACCGTTCTCTTCCGTACCTTAGGAGTTCGACCAAATACACCTTTCGATCCTGTTAGAACCTGCACAAGAGAGTTCACAGTGCCGGCGATGTTCACTGGCAAAAGTACCAGGTTAAAACCGTATATCCTCAGAACGTCAACTCTCTTATACCCGCAGTACTTTAGGTCACTAGCCATAGCCATAAAGTAAGGAAGGGCGAGAAGACCAAGCAACGGGCTAACCAACTTGTTTGCAAATGGGTAGAACAAAAGAACTACAAGGCTAATCGAGCTCCACGTTATCGACGCCATATAGTTGAAACGAAGTAAAAACTCCCCTAATCGCCCTTGTTCCCCTCGCTGCTTACGCGCCTTTCGAAGCTTACGCAACTTTGGAACTATAATTAAGCCGCCATCAGCCCACCGCCTTCTTTGGATACAAAGTGATCCAAAGTCGGGCGGAGTCGCACTGTAACTTAGGCGCTCTGGATAGTTGAGAAGTTTCCATCCTCCGATTACGAGATCGATTGAAGACTCCGTATCTTCAATAGCGGTTCGATCTTGGATATAACGCTTTATCTCGTAGTCACCGTCAAAATCAATCTTTACGATCTCGTCAAGCGCTTTCTTCCTAAGAACTGCGTTTGCACCTACCCAGAATGTAGCATCATAGTGTGTTAGCCCTTGATGAACAATATGCTGGAGATCGGTAGAAGCACCGGCTATTCTTTCAAGTCTGGTCGCAGATCCTGGATACGCACTGTATGGGGTTTGAGCAACTCCCACCCTGGCGTGTTGGCTCTGCTCCATTAGGTAAGCCAAACGCATAACATACTCAGGAAGCAGAACGCTGTCTGCGTCCAGTGTAAGAACGTAGTCTGGGTTTCGAATAAATATGGTGTCGTCACCCGTGTCGGTGGTCTTCTCTAAAATTCGACCTGATAAAGTCTGAATCTCTCTATAGTGACCACCCATCAGTCCTATATAGGAGTTTAGATTCATGGCTTTGTTTGGCTCGTTTGAGAGAGAGACGTATAGTTTCCGCTCAAAATAGCTGACTCGCACAGTGAAGATATTCGTTAGTCGCTTATAAAGTTGTCGAACTCTATCGACACTTACAGAACTCACCTCACGGCTCGCTACCCGAATTGCTCTAGCGGTTTGCTGAAGATCCTGCGCCAGAGCACGAAGCACCTGATTCGAAAGGAACACGTCGGTATGGTCGACAACGACCAATTCCTCCATCTGAATTGTCAGCCACTCCACTGCCTGCTCGTAGTAGTTCGCAAGGAGTATTAAATCGCTCTCACTAACCATATGACCATTTTCGATATTGTATTCAAACTCTGCCAACGCTCTAGAGAAAAGTGCTGACGGATACTCGAAAAGCTGGTTGATATCATCAGGCAAACGCCTAGCGGAGTCCAGAAGGAATCGGTTGCGGGGATCGGATGGAGCTGGAGGGTCATCCACCAACAGCACAATATCCATATCGGGATACTCTTGCAGAGCTGCAGAAAGAATCGTCGTACGTATGACTCTAATCTCTTCTCTGTATGAAGGAATAATTACCGTCACAGAAGGAGTCTTTTTGTCAAAATATTCGTCTAAGACTGCCTTTGGAGTTCTTTGATGATCTTTACCTCTATAAAAAAATCCTAACCTCGAAGTCAAATAGGCTAAAGATGAGTACGTCAAAAGACTCACAATGAAAAGATATGCAAGAGCTTCAAGTTTCGATCGCGTTGTTGCTGCCGCTCCCTGGACCAGCTCCGTAACGATCCAGACTCCCAAGTAACCGATCCAGCCCACAACGGTAACGACTATCGCCAGTCTTGCAACAGCTATCTTCCGATCTGTCAATCCGATCGGAATTGCCGACATAGGATTCACGCGTTTATCGCTACCGATTTGACGGCGTTCCTTCGGGGTCACGCGTGTAATTATCTCTGTCATCTCTAGAAAACCCTCTCAAACCTAACCTAATTGAGATACTGAAAATCCGCAAGTCACTCAAAGTGACTATCATGATTAGTGTATCAGCAAAAACGACACACTTACATTTCTTCGGTCTATATAATCTATTGCGTTATAAAAATTTGTCATAGTCAGTCCAAAAGAGATACGAAAAGTTAACTCTTAGTGAAGTACAGCTTGACTTAAGTGCCCCAAGTATACCCGACTTATTGGAGTAGGAATTGAACTACACACCCGAGAACAAGTATCCATTACCACCACGAGTGGTCGATTCTCGAGGACTCTCCCACAATCTCGTGACAATTGGGGAAATATCCAAGCATGACCTCGACAGCGATGAAGCTTTCCAAGAGGACCCCCCCAAGATTCGATATTCGTTCCCCAAACTGTTCATCGGACTACTTCTTATTGTCGGCGTGCTAAGCGGTGGTTATTATGGAGTCAACCAAGTAATTGCGAACTCAGGAGCAGTAGTTCCAACCTTCTTTTCACCATATGTAGATGCCACGTTGACCCCCACGTATCAGTTCCAAAGTGCCAGCTTCAACCAAGCCATGCAGACAACTCTCGGGTTTGTGGTAGCTCCAGGAGCAAATCAATGCGTGCCGTCTTGGGGAGGGTACTACACACTAAAGCAAGCTAACCAAGATATCAACCTGCAGAGGCGTGCCGTCGAATACAACCAATCAGGCGGACAGATAATGATTTCTTTTGGAGGTCAAAAAGGTGTTTCCCTAGCTCAAGCATGTAGCAATCCTCAGGCCTTGGCAAGCGCCTATGAAACGACAATGTCTAACTACAAAACCAACGTTATGGACCTCGACATTGAGACTACGGGTCTCGCTGACTTCAAAGCCGTGCAAAGAAATGCAGCAGCTGTGTCACTGGCTCAAAAGTTCTACGCGAAACACCATCAACAGCTGGTAGTTTGGCTAACTCTTCCGGTAAATACCAACGGTCTCCAAGATAACGCTAAGTCCGTTGTCCGCCAGTTCCTGTTACATCACGTTCAACTCGCTGGAGTCAACATCATGACCATGGATTTCGGACCGCCAGAAGCTAACATGTTCCAAGCAGTGAAGCAGGCCGCCGAGTCTACTCACACTCAACTTATGACGATCTTCCCACAGTACGGCGCCCACCTTACGTCGAGGCAAACGTGGAATCGCATGGGCATAACGGTTATGATCGGACAAAATAACTCTGCTGGGGAGATATTCACCACGTCTGACGCGTCGTTGCTGCAGAGTTTTGCAGCAAGCGTTCGCTTGGGGAGAGTTTCCATGTGGTCGCTTAATCGGGATTACAGCTGCGGTCAACTATTCACCGGTGCAGTCCTGTCCAATACATGCTCAGGAGTGAATGAAAACGCCTTACAATTCTCTTCAATATTCGCTAAGTTGAACGGAAGAGTCATCCCCAAAAAAGGTGCTCAGGCGCCCATCATTATCTCTCAACAAGGTTCCACAAACCCCGCCAATGCTCCCTATCCAATATGGCAACCAAACGTACCTTACCAGATCGGATATAAGGTCGTATGGCAAGGAAATGTCTACGAGGCGAAATACTATAACGAAGCAGTCAATCCTGGTGCTCAGGTACAATTCTCCTACCAGACCCCCTGGATTCTTATCGGGCCAGTTCTAAAGAGTGACCATGCGCCAACAATTCCCACATTAGCGCCGGGCACTTATCCAAAGTGGAGTCCGACCGTGGCCTATAACCAAGGTGCTATCGTTCTCTACCAAGGACTGCCCTATCAAGCTAAGTATTATACAGTCGGTTCATCGCCCGGTGCAGAGGAGGCAAACCCTACGGGATCGCCATGGTCACCTATGTTCACGATCCCCGGCGAACCACCAAACTCGCCGGCTTGATACGGCATTTACATTTGACGAGAGTTCTTCGATCGCTCCTTTACCCCCAATGGATGAATAGAGTGATCGAACCGACATCGGCCTCTTCTCGTCACATCCTCCAGGCATTTGACATCTTTCACGCAGATTACGGACTAGTTTTACGATCATGTCCTTGCTAATAGCCTCCAACAGAGGCCCTATAAGTTTTAACTACCTAAACGGCGAGCTGCGTACAGGTCGCGGAGGAGGTGGACTTGCTTCTGGACTTTTGCAAGCGCTAAACGGGACAAACGCCAAGTGGATCTCCGCAGCAACCTCGCTCGCCGATCGTGCGGCTATTGAAATGGATCTTTGGAAAATGCCTGAGGTCGAACTTCATCCAGTGATCCTCGACACTCAAATCTACGAATCCGCCTACAACAAAGTATCCAACGAAACGTTATGGTTCATGTTCCATGGTCTATTTAACGCTCCTTATTCACCTGTCTTTGATAGGCGTTTCTTCCATGATCTTGATGGTTACTACTCGTACAACCAGAGCTTCGCAGAAACGTTAGCCAAGGTAGCAGCAAGTGGAGATACCGTCTTTGTGAACGATTACCATCTTCTACTTGTCCCTAAACTTCTACGTTCGTTGAGAAAAGACATATCGGTCACGTTTTTTTTACACACTCCGTTCCCTTCGCCCGAAGAGTTCTCACTTCTGCCTTCGAATTTTGCTCATGCCATCATTAGCTCATTATGCGACTCGGACTTAGTTGGCTTCCATGCCGATCAGTGGAGAACCAACTTTCGTCGCACGCTAGACGCTATGGGATTCAGAAGCGAACTTCACTCAGTTGTAGCCCCGTTGCCCACTGACTCAAAGGCGCTGGAGATCTCGTCAAAAACATCAAACGTTCTTGCCGAGATGGACAAAATCCAACAAGATGTTGGCGAAAAGCGGTTACTCGTACGAGTTGACAGAATGGAACTCTCAAAAAATATCGTAAGGGGTTTTCTATCGATAGATGAACTCCTACTGGAGCACCCTGAGATCAAGGGTGAATTTATCCACATGGCACTGTGCTATCCCTCGCGGGACTCCATCAAAGCATATCGCGACTACGCAGAAGAGGTCAAACGGACCGCAGAAGCCATAAATGAAGCCCACGGAACCAAAAACTGGAAACCAATTGTCCTGCTTAGCGAAGACAACTACAATCGATCCTTAGCAGCTCTCCAACTATCTAACTGTCTCCTAGTGAATCCGGTTAGAGACGGACTCAATCTCGTAGCACAAGAAGGTGCATTAGTTAATCAGCGAAACGGGGAAATCATCCTCTCTCAAGCTGCAGGGCTCGCCGAGCACATAAAAGACTTCGTTACTACAATAAACCCCTTTGACATAGTCCAGACAGCTGAAAGTCTCTTTAGTTCCCTTTTCGAAGAAAACGACAGTACAGAAAATAGAGCAAATCTCAGATCCACGCTCATCGAAAACACCCCACAACAGTGGCTAGAGGTCGTGACAGGAAATAACCTCAGAGAAGTTTTTTAGCCATCTACCCGCCCTCTTCGGTGACTCAAGAACTAAATCAGCAAATTCAATCAAATTGGAAGGCGCTTCATTTGAGGTAACTGCGACCTTTAATGAGGCAATACGTTGGTCTTGCGATTGATCAAGGTATTCAAACACCTCAATGTCAGAGATATCATCTCCAAGATAAACAATAAAGGAGTAACCCCGTGTGAAACTTCTGATTGGCAAGATCTTTGACGGTCTCTCGCCCTCAAAAAATTCCACCGCCTGCTTTGCCTCAAGTGAAATAAGGCCGAACTTTTCTACAAGTTTGTCTCTTATCTCCTCGATCGCACTACGTCTTTCCGGAGCTTTTCTGTAGTGAATGGTGAAGGAGCACGGCTTGTCTTCTATCTCTACGCCATCAAGGGAAAGGTGCTCTTTAACCCAACAAAAACCCTCCTTCAACGCAGGCGCATCACTTATTCGTTCATTGGTCACACTAGGTGAAACCATCATTTCAGCGGAGCCCGGTAACACTATTTGCTCACCGTAAGAACCAGCAACTAACGCGGCCTTGAAGAGATCGTCGGGTAGGTATTGACTAAGAAACTCCAACGGTCGCCCTGAAATGATTCCAACCAAACCAACATAAGACGTAAGTCGCCTTAACCCCTCAACCGCTTCTTTTACCGGTCTAGCATCTTTCGGGTCAGCAACTATTTCCGCCATGGTTCCATCGAAGTCCGTAAGAACAGCAAGGTCTTTCCAACGCGTACTCAAATAGACGTTCACGCTACTCCTCATGGCGCCGATGACAGATCAGGGCCAGCTACAACGTTTATATCTTCGGGCGGAGCATTCACGGGCATAGCAGTGGAATCCGGTACTACCTGAGCAGAGGATAGTCCAAGGCGCGACGCAATATACTCCGCGGACACAGAAAAACCGGGAGCATAGTAGATAGTCGAGGACTGAACGGAGGCAGTAGCGTTTACGGGAGAAACTACGTCAAAGCCCACCCCTCCTAGATACGTTGTGATACGCTCCGCTAGTCCCGAAATCGACGTCCCATTCGCAACCCTAACTGTGATAGTCGCGTATACCGAAGCTGCTGTCGTGGTCGATTGATAAGAAGGTACTGTCGTGGTAGTTACCATCAAGGTGGTGGTAGGAGAGTTAAGTGTGCTTGAGGTGGTGGTAGAAGAACCATAAGCATTTAGTCCCTTTTCTTTTACCGCTTCCTGCACCTTCGCTCCTACCGGCTTTTTTGTCTTCACTGTTCCAATCGACGCTCTTGTTTGAACCACCTTCGAACTAGTCGCCTCGAAAAGATTAGTACCGAAAAAACCGTAGCCTACGCCAACCTCAAAGAGGAGCAAACAAAAGGGTACAATGACCTTCCTAAAGCTTTCCCCGGCAACACTCACCAACAACTCCCTAGCTATCTAGGCTAAGAGCATAGCAGCAACCAATAAGTCAACATTTATCACTTACTACATACTCTTTTCTTAGTGTAGTACTATCAATTTTCTTGATTGTCCGAAATAAAATTATATGAGTGTAGTTAAATAAAGTGAATCAGTAAGGAGGTTGACAAGATGCTAGTGAGATTAGATCCATTCCGTGAGATGGAAAGGTTGACAAGAACGTTAACTCAAGAAAGTTCTCTAGGTTTCGCACCAATTGATGCTTATAAAGAAGGCGACAACTATGTGATTGAGATGGATCTCCCTGGGGTTGATCCCGACAAAATTGAGTTAACCATTGAAAATAACGTACTTTCAGTCTCTGCGACCCGTGAGAGTGTCAAAGAAGAAAGCAAGTCCAACACGCTATTAACGGAGAGATTTTCCGGCACATTCAGCCGCTCCGTGTATTTAAGCAATCAACTTGACAGTGAAAATATTCACGCTACGTACGAGAAGGGTGTGTTGACATTAACGATTCCTATAAGTGCGTCCACAAGAAGTCGAAAGATAGAGATAAAATCTGGTGAGAACAAAGCTCAGAAGGTCCTAGCTAATTAACAATACAGTACGGCAAACTGGGTCGAAGGGTTTAACTACGCCTTCCGACCCAATTTCTATTGGGAGCAATTACAATCTTCCAAGCATGCCGACGTAGCTCAGCTGGAAGAGCAGGCGACTTGTAATCGTCAGGTCGTGGGTTCGAGTCCCACCGTCGGCTCTTTGCAACACCGCCGCTCACATCCATAACGAAACTTCATAAAATAGGTGGGGTTATCTATTGCGCTTTAGGGGGCAACCGAATATCTTTGACCTCTAGCCGTCAAAGTAGTAGTTAAACACCAATGTGAAATATTGAACATATAGGGCGAGAAATACCTTAACGGTTAGAGTGATCCAACACTTGGGTGCAACGGAATAACGATACCCCCACACATCTAGGAGAACAGCCTTGTTTCTACAAGGGACCACTTGTCTTTCAGGTAACGGCACTTCTTGACAAGGGCTATTAGAAAAAAGACGCAAGGTAGTTATAGTTTGTGACGAGGCTCATCTACCGAGCGGTCCTGAACTAGAGGAGCTTAGATTCCTGAGCAACTCCGAGATGGACCATCTAGTCCTTTTTCGTTAATTCTTGTCGGTCAGCCAAGCCTGAGACAACGACTCAGACTTGAGACAAACAGTGCTCTAGATCAGAGAGTTTCACTTAGGTACGCACTTACGTCGATGACCAAGTCCGAGACCCATAAGCACGTCTCTCATCACGTAAAGTTAGCGGGAAGAAC
>JAJYHJ010000103.1 GCA_021784785.1 Actinomycetes bacterium
GGGCCATGAATCTCCACCCCAATACAGCCAGCTGAGCTAACTCCACCCAACACCCAACATAGCTACAGCTTCGATCACGAAGGACCTAACCAGATTTAACGCTTTGTCGGGGTTCAGACCTGACTGGCTTAGAAAGCCTCACTGTCTCTCCTTAGATCCAATCCCGTTTCGCTTCACTCTCCACAATGACGATCGAGGCAACGTGGGCCTATGAAGATAGCCACGTGATTTGTAGTAATCGATCCTTCAAGTATTCCTCATATCTACCGGTTGAGAACTAAGCATTGCGTAACACCATGGTTGCTTAAATCGCACAATCTACCTCCAACGTCAAGGGCTTTATTCCGAAACATTAAATTAGAAGCGAACCTCCGTCGACCACAAGGTTCTCGCCCGTCACCCACTCGGCCATCGAAGAAGCTAGAAAAAGTGCGGCTTTCGCCACGTCTAAGGTCTCTCCAATTCGTCTTGTAGGAAGTTTTTCGGCTAATTGATCGCCGTAGCTTTCCCATAGCGCTCTTGCCATGTCGGTTTTTATGAGTCCGGGCGAGATGGCGTTCACCCTTACCGTCGGGCCCATCTCGCTCGCCAACTGCTTTGTAAGATGGATAACGGCTGCCTTTGAGACGTTATAGAAACCGATACCTCCTCCAACGGCGATCCCTCCGACTGATGCAATGTTTATCACTGAACCCTTATTTAAGCCATCTTTCCAGACACCTTCCCAGGCTGCCTGAGTCCAACGCATTACCCCCATTACGTTCACTCTTAGTATCTTTTCCATCTGTTCAGGCGTAATCGATAGAGTCGATCCAAAGTGCGGGTTCGTACCTGCATTATTGACTAAAATATCCAGTCCGCCAAACTCAGAGACCACAGAGTCCACCACTTCAAAAGGTAGGTTAGAATCTCCGGCATTTCCTATTCGGTACGACACGTGTGCACGAGGTGCTAACTCCTTTATCGCTTCACACGCCCTTTTTAAGGACTCTTCTCGCCGTGAAAATACAACCACACTTGCCCCGCTTTGTGCATACACTTTGGCAATCTCAAGTCCAATTCCTCGAGATCCCCCCGTTATCAGAGCTACCTTTGCATCTAAAAAAACTTCCATTCCCTTAGCGTAGCTCTAAAGAGATCAACACTGGAGTCACAATCCACATCACCTACATCTGCCCTCTAAGAGATAAAGCTCCCTATCAGGGAGATAGAGTCGTGCTTAGCGAATACGCCTTGCGCACCACGTCATCTGCAATCGGAACTATATAGCTAATGGGCCATAAAGCAGATGGACTCACGCAATTTGTGACATTGAATACAGCGTCTAAAGACTCCCTGACGCACCAACTGAAACGAGCGCGGGCAGTCGCATCACCGATCAACACAAAAAATGAGACTCAAGTCTTCAATGAGTATCAAAGATCTCTTGATACCTACCTACAGCTTGCGCGACTAACTCAACCTCATGTTCGGTAGGATTGGATGGATCGATAGCATGAGGCAGAGCACCAAAACGTAAGAGTGCGGCCATTAGAAGTATCCTCGCTTTAGTTGCGGTGAGATTCCCCCCAGAGATCGACCACGACTCCCCCTTTGGCGTAAAACCTGCTGTATTCCCTCTTCCACATCTCACAACTGGATACCCGGAATAAGCAACGACCTTTAACTGTAGATCTGTTGCAGGATCCATCGTTCCATAAGGGTTTGATCCCTCTGCAACAATTCCCGCTAGTGGGTGTGACGAAGCTACATGGTGCAACCATCCCTCGACGGTGTTGTGCCCACAGCAAGGTTCACTGTAACGACCGTACTTGATCATGGTTACTATGGGAAAGTTGTCAGCCGTCAATCCATCGGAGTCCTTAGTAGTTACTTCGATGGCCTCACCATCCCTATAACCTCGCACCGAATTGGGCAGGGAAGAGATGCGGAGTTCTGATCGATACGTGTGGAGACGCTTAGGGACGAACGTCACAACAGGAGAACCACCACCTTCGATTGCACCTAATATTCCGCCAAACCCACCGGTCGCAACGTAGTTGCCGGGACGCGCGTCCGTCTTTGCCACTTCACGAGCGGAGAATATCACCTCATCAACGATCATTACGACACCGAGCTGATCGAACCCTGATCCATCGTCCCAAACTCCAGAGGTCAGATACCCTACACCGTCAACAATATTGCGGTCTCCATCAGCGCTTAGGGTCCCGTGAGGACGCTGCGCTGAGTGCCCTACCAAGGGAACCACGCTGTCGAGAACTAAATTAAACCAGTAGAGACTCTCCTCAGTCGTCGGACTTCCTTCCAGCCATTGACCTCCGATATACTCCCCACTTGAAAGAACTCGATTTACAAGATTTGTCGCCCGTACAAGGGCCTCGCAGCTCGGTTCACTGCGGAGATGCCGAGGAAAGTAGCCAAAGTAGTCGATCCCTCTTCTCTCAGGCGCCAGATCAACTTCCCGAGACGTTTCATTTTTGACTGGGCGCCTACCATTTCTGTATCCACCAGACGGCGCCGGTCTAAAGAAATCGAACCGAGCTTTACTTGAAAGAGGTTTGCCGTGTCCTTCAAAGTCAACTCCAAATCGGTCAATCTCATCATAGAGTCGCTCTGCGTCAGGATAGAACGTTTGCCGCTGACCATCTTCTTGTGCGTCAGGAGTCAGTCCGTTGCTACTCCAGGGCTCTCCGCCTAGCGTCTTGGCAACATAGGGAAGTAGAAGCGGTCCATCACTTGGATCTAAACGAACACGCAACGCTGGTGTCCAGTTAGGGTTCACGTCCGCAACATCACATTCGTGAATGAGACCTTTTTCATCGATCCAACCGTCAGGCGGAGCATAAAGATCCGCGCTGTCTATCTCCAAAGGATGACCGCTATATTGTTCCACCCATATCTCGACCGGAACGGCTACCCTTTGCGCCCGAAGAACGTCTTCGCTGCTAATCAAAGGCGGCGAGTTTTGGATTGTGGCGGTTGGCCCAGAAAACACCGCAACCTTGGGTAGTTCCTTATTCACAGTCGAACTCCTTCGTCAAAAGACATCCTTTAGCTTTCCACGGGCAGATACAACTACAGCCCATCACTGCAACGTCAGTGGTGGTTGACGAAGGTGAAAGTCACTGCGTTTCTGAAGTGCGTCAGCGACACGTAAGACCTCACCGTCGTGAAAAGGTTTTCCAATCACTTGGATACTCAGAGGTAGACTCGAATCCGTAAATCCCATCGGCGCTGCAACAACAGGTAGCGCCGATGAGTTCCAAGCACCAGTGAGCAGAGTCGCCATAACTTTTCCCAGGCCATTCTCCCAAAGCAAGCCATATTCCGGGGCACCAGTTATTGCGGTCGGCATCACAATGGCATCTACAGAATCAAAAGGTCTCCGAAGTTGCTCTGCTACATATCGCCGAGCCCTTTGAGCCGCGACGTAGTCACCTCCACTAAGAAGTGCTCCAAGGGCAATGAACTCTCTTGTGTAACGACCGTAGTCGTGCCATCGGTCTTTCAGCCAAGTGGAGTGATACGAGAATGCCTCCGAGGTCATCAAAACCATGTCAATTGCAACTAGTGCTTCGTACGCCGGCAACTCTATCTCGACTAAAGTGGCACCTGCATCTATAAGGTGTGAAACTGCCTCGTCGAATGCAGGATCTAGCGAAGGGTCTACGCCTGGTGTTCTAGC
>JAJYHJ010000095.1 GCA_021784785.1 Actinomycetes bacterium
TTATTGCAGATTCAACTGAATGGCGCCAGTCTCGACCACTGGCGGCCGCACGCGCACAATCTTCTGTCCGCACGGCGAGCCAGCGGCGGGCTCTAAGTTGCTGACTTCTTGAAACAATTCTCATGCTTCAAGCCTATGAACCGTGGTGTTGAGAGTGGGGCCAATTCAGTCAATCGTGGTGGGGCCAGATTGGTCAAGTGTTTCCAGTCAACCCTGCAGGTGGCTGAATGAGCAATAAAAGATCTCAAACTCCTGGAAACCTTGGTCTTAATCTCAAGTGTATAGCCTTGATCGTTGCTTGCGGAGGTGCAGTAGCGCATAAGCTCTAGGTGTTGATCTCCAATTGGATTCCCAACGATCTAGAGCACCTTGTTTTATGTCCGTTCGGACTCTGCACTACTACGTGGTGTCAATCGATGTCTTGGTTCTGACATTTGACTAACCTATCTGTATGGACAAAAAGTATGTGTGGATTCTTCGAGCCTCTTCCGTTTGGGTATTTTATACCTGGGGCGTGCTAATAAAAAATATGGTCAAAGATAAGACACACTCGCTTGGATTTCGATTAGTTCATATCGTCTTGGCGTTGGTATCGCTAGGCTTCGGTGGGGCAGTCTGGAGAGTGTCTAACCAGATTACTGCTAAAAACTCCTAGGACCTGTCCCAGAGTTTCTGTTTGTAATCGTGCTTTCGAGGGCACTCCTCGATGAAGTTGGAAGTCGTCAAGCGCTCTGGGTGTAGGTCAAGGATTTGGAGTTGTTTTCTCCGCATTTAACCCATTTAGTGTTCCTTCGGGTGGGTAATATACATGGTTATGGACGCTTCACTAGGGGCGAAGAGCTAGCGTTCTATTTGTCTTAATTTGTGCGAAGTAGGTTAGCTAAGCGGAAATTAGCATTGACTACAGAGATCGTGATCGATGCGGATAATGTTTCGAGCTGTCCTGTTGAACTCCGGATCGCTTGGTATCTTAAGATCTCAACATATGACCTTTCCTGCTGATGTTACCTTAGGTCCATTCTTTGCTGAGAGGATACTCCAGTTAGAACACCGTACTTTTGCCGATTCCTTAAACAGTTTTCTCGGATTCGTATGTACGCATATTGGATCGGCACAGACTACAAAACTCAACTGTAAGGTACCGCACTTGGTGCCTTGGTTGCTTTGTTAGTAGCGATAGCGATTCCTGTGTTCTGGCTATGGAAGCGGCCGTTCGGTACGTCGATGCATGCATAACTTTTGAGCTGGAAGCCGTTGCAAAGACTACTCGTTAATGTTCCATTTACATTTTTGCAATTGAAGGGAAATACGTTCTGTGTAACTTTGCTATTTATGATGAGTGCGGATACACGGGTGTATACAGCCAGCATGCTGGCCTACCAAGAGATAAAGTCATCTATTTTGATGGGAGAGGTTCCAGCCGGAATAAGGCTACGTGAGGAAAAGCTTGCCGAGCGTATTGGTGTCTCACGAACACCTGTCCGGGAAGCATTATTACGTCTTCATACCGAGCGATTCCTTGAGAGACACCATGAGGGTGGATATCGTATTGCAGTACCTAGTGCTCGCATCATCAAGGAGCTATATGAAGTGCGAAGGGCTCTTGAGCTATTTGCAGTTCGGAGAACAGTCGACAGTATCGGTGACCGCGATATGGAGATGCTTGGACAACTCGAAACGGAGTGGACAGCCCTCGGAGCGGATGCGCCGACAGCTGATCCGGAGTTTGTCCTCCTTGATGAGGACTTCCATGGTCGTCTTGCCGAATCTTCGGGAAATCAACAACTTGCTGAAGAACTTCGAAGAGTTAATGAAAGGATACGCCCAGTTAGGACGCATGACTTTGTAACTCCTGGTCGTGTGGAAGTTACTATAGAACAGCATCTTGGTGTTTTGAGTGCTGTCAAGGCTGGTAAGGCATCCAAAGCGGAAGAGCTGTTAGAACGTCATATTCGACAGTCTCAAGCTGTTGTAGAAGCGTCGTCTTTTAAGGCCTTTGAACGGATGCTAACCGTGGGCGTCGATGAGATCGGCTCCCTATGGTAGAAGCGATAACTTTGTCGAAGGATGAGGACTCTGTTGACAATCGTGTCGTTGCTTCGTCTCTCCTTTATGTTAAAGGCGTTTCAAAATCGTTTGGCGCGTTGAAGGCGAACGATTCAGTGGGATTTTCGCTAAGACAGGGGGAGGTTCATGCGTTACTAGGCGAAAATGGAGCTGGAAAAAGTACTCTCATGAAAATTCTTTACGGCCTCTACCGACCAGATGAAGGGGAGATCTATCTCAAGGGCAAGTTAGTTTCCATCGACTCTCCTGCGAAAGCTAGATCACTCGGTCTTGGAATGGTGTTTCAAGACCTGCGCCTTATTCCTGCTCTTTCGGTCATGGAGAACGTTGCCCTCCACGCGAGAGTTGGTGGTTGGTTTCTTCGTAAAGACTCGATTCGACGTCAAATTAAAGAGGCATCCGATCGTTATGGACTGGTCGTTGATCCGATGGCGAAGGTCGAAGATCTTTCTATCGGCGAGTGGCAGCGGGTGGAACTGCTAAAGGTTTTAATGGCGGGTGCACAAGTATTGATATTGGATGAGCCTACAAGTGTACTTACACCTCATGAGGTGGAGTCGCTCTTCGAAATCCTTCGGCGTCTTAGAAGCGAAGGCGTCGGCGTTGTGATCATAACTCACAAAATGCGTGAAGTTCGAGAGATAGCTGACCGGGTGACGGTCATGCGCGCGGGCGTCTGTCAACTCAGAGATTTGGATGCGTCGCGTATTAAAAACGATGATTTGATTCGGGCGATGGTCGGAGAGCATGTGACTTCTGTAATTAATACAGGCGAAAGTCCAAGTCAGGCACATGAGCCTTTGCTTAGAGCATCGGATCTCCAACTCAATGTCATGGACGGAACTGGTCTTAGAGGCGTCAATTTTCATGTAATGCCGGGAGAGATCTTTGGAGTCGCAGGAGTAGCAGGTAATGGTCAACGTGAGTTAGCGGACGTTTTAGCGGGTGCGAAAACCGTAGATGACGGTACTATTACCATTGGCGGGAATACGTTCCAGCTCTCTGGTCCAAAGCATTTTCGGCGCGCAGGTGTTAGTGCAGTTGTGGCAGACCCTATCCGGGAGTTTGTGGTTCCTGGTCTTTCTGTAGCTGAACATGCAGCTCTATGGCTAGCTGCTGAGTCCAAAAAGCTGCGATTCGATGTTGCATTAGCAACCCAGTGGCTTCGTGAAACTGCTGAGCGAGTGGGCTTGCCCCTTGCCCCTAGCGAGCGGCGACTCGATCTGTTGTCGGGTGGAAATATTCAACGGGTACTACTGTCTCTAGCGCTGTCTCAGACCTCCGTTTGTCTCATACTTTCCTATCCAACTAGAGGGCTAGATGTCAAGACTGTAGCGATGACGCACTCACTACTGTTAGAGGCTCGAAAAAATGGTACAGCAGTGGTGCTTATATCGGAAGACATCGATGAACTGCTTGCTATTTCGGATCGTATTGGAGTTATTTCACAAGGTAATTTCGTTGGAGTACTAGATCCAAAGTCGACTGATCGCTTCGAGATTGGCCGACTTATGTCAGGAGGCGCTAGTGACTAAAACATCTGTTGACTTAGAGAACTCACAAGGATCTCACGAAGTCTCCCCTAAAGCAGGTAGCTCAAGTGAGATAGCGTCGAAGATTAAAACGGTATTTAGACGCCATAGGTTTGTTTATCTCTCAGTTGGTACATACATCGCGTCGATGGTTGTCTTCGGATTGATCGTATTCGTGAAAGGGTCTAATCCATTTAGTGTATTTTTTGTAATTGTTCAGTCGACTATGTTCAATGGAGGATCTCTTGAGCAGATTGTCCTTAGGACGGTCCCAATCTCGTTAGCTGCACTGGCAGTGGCGGTTCCGGCAAGAGCGGGATTGGTCAATGTTGGCGGTGAGGGTCAGCTGATAATGGGTGCCATTGGTGCCGCAGGTGTGGGTCTTGCAGTTGGTTCTACCATCCCAGGACCCCTCGCTTGGTTACTTATGGCCATGGCCGGTGCAGTCGCAGGTGCGATCTGGGCTGGAATACCTGCGGTGATGCGAACCGTAACCGGTGCAAGCGAGGCGGTGACCACGCTCTTAATGAACTTTGTTGCAAATGACATTATGTTGTACCTTATCTATCAACCCTGGCGGGATAGGTTTAGTTCAGGACAACCGCAGAGCCAGCCTCTAAGTCAATCCGCTCAGCTTCCTTCACTTTTTGGTAGCCAGCTGAACATCGGTGTCGTCGTTGCTTTGGCTCTTGTGATCGTAACTTGGTACTTGTTGAAACGGAGCCACTGGGGATTTGCGCTAAAGGTAGTCGGTGGAAATCAAGAGGCTGCCAGAAGGGCCGGCTTGCCGATAAGTCGTTTACTTATCTCTTCGATGCTCGTGGGTGGGGCGCTCGCTGGACTCGGAGGCATGTTGAACTTCGCTGGATTGGAGATCCAGCTTGTACCGGGTATAACCGCGACGTTTGGATATATCGCATTTCTTGCTAGTTGGCTCGGAAGGCACGACCCATATAAGGTTTTGATTGCTGCATCTCTATTTTCAGCGATTGCACTTTCAAGTAACGGTATCCAGCTCAATTTTGGCCTAAACGGATCGATAGTGGATATTCTCCTCGCACTCATCGTTATTGCACCGTTGTTTCTTTCTAAAAACCGTAAGGCGTTGACAAAATGAACGGATTTGAGCAAACTCTTATTGGCGGCATTGCTGGTGGCACTGCGATCGTGATTCCAGCTCTTGGTGAACTAACCTCGGAGCTTTCAGGGATCGTAAATCTTGGTACTGAAGGATGTATGTTGGTGGGAGCTCTCGGAGCCTACGCTGTGACTGTTGCTACAGGATCGGCAGAGATCGGCGTTGCTGGAGGAGCAGTAGCCGGCGCCGTCTTCGGCCTTTTGCACGCCTACCTTACCATTTATCGTAAAGCTGATCAACTTACAAGTGGATTAGTCATATGGTTCTTAGCGCTTGGGATAACAGGTGTATTGGGAACTGGATATGTAAACGATGCAATAACGCCACTTCCAATAATCTCAATTCCTGGTCTTTCTCAAGTTCCATGGTTGGGTCCGATCTTGTTCCGTCAGAATCTCTTGGTTTACGCAGGCTACATACTGATCGCATTGATGATTTTTGTACTTCGCAAATCGCGTATTGGACTACTTCTTAAAGCGACTGGCGAGCGCCCAGAAGTTGTATCTGTTGCAGGAAATCATCCAAATTTGATTCAAGTAACAGCGGTTACTGTGGGTGCATTGTTTGCTGGAATCGGAGGGGCGCAACTGTCCGTTGGATATGTAGGGACCTGGTTCGACGATATGACAAGTGGATATGGGTTCGTCGCTGTTGCTGTGGTCTTGTTTGCATCTTGGAAACCTTTGCGTGTAATGGTGGGTGCTTACGTCTTTGGGATTGCTTTGTCCGCGGAGTCTGTGCTTCAGACAAACGGTATAGCTATTAATCAGTACTTACTTGATGCCTTGCCTTACCTAGTCACTTTGATCGCTTTAGTAATAGTTTCACGAAGGGGGGGTAGAAAAGCACCAGAAGCTCTTAGCAGAGCCTTGACCGACGTAACCTGAGTGGGCTTGGTTCATTAAACCCAAGCCGTTGTAGAACTGGGTAATTGCCCAAGTCTACTTTCTGCTCCGATTTTAAATTTGATCATCATAAGACACTTGACTTGGCGCGGCCAAAAATAGGAGGAAACAGCTGTGTTGAAAAAATTGACCTTTCTAAAGAAGCGAGTCTTGAAACTCTTTGCAACGATTGGAGGAACTGCTTCATTGCTAGTTTCTCTGGCCAGTTGCGGAACTTCAACGGCCTCAGCGAGTAGTTCAGGCTCTGCTACCACCGTTGGATTCATCATGGTAGGCTCCCGTAGTGATTACGGATATAACCAAGCGGTCTATGTCGCGAGTCAAACGGTCGCGGCGGAGATGAGCAATGTAAAGGTAATAACTGCAGACAACATTCCCGAGAACTCCTCGGTAACTCAAACAATGCAGGCAATGGTAAATCAGGGTGCAAAGATCATATTTGCGACAAGTTACGGGTACTTTCCCTACGCCTTGAAGTTTGCAAAGTCACATCCGACGATTACGGTTTTGCACCAAGGCGAGTACCTCACTGGCAAGTTTCCAGGAAACTTTGGAACGTACTGGGGTGAGGCCTTTGAACCAGTATCTCTTGGTGGAATGGCTGCTGGTTCGGTGACCAAAACCAATAAGTTGGGATTTGTTTATGCATTTCCTATCCCACAAACGATCGATAATATAGACGCCTTCGAACTGGGTGCGCAGTCTGTCAATCCCAAAGCGAAGACCTATGTGGTGAATACGTCAAACTGGTGCGATCCACTTAAACAAACAGAAGCTGCGTCAGCTCTTTTGGCCCAAGGAGCAGATGTGTTGTCTCAACACCAAGACTGTCAAACAGCGGTTATAGAGGCTGCTAAGCAAGCTCATGCTTATGTAGTTGGGTACCACTATGACGCTAGCTCACTCGATCCAAGTGGATGGTTGACTGGTTCGGTATGGAATTGGGCGCCGCTGTATAAGAGCATAATTTCAACGATCTTGAGCGGCCACTTCAAAGGAAGTAAGTACAATGCTAACTTTGTAGGTTCTTTTGCTGCCCATGATAATCCGTTGGTACTTGCTCCGTTTGGTCCAGCAGTATCCTCGGGAATGCGTTCTAAAATCCTAGCGGAGGAAGCAAAGCTGAAAGCAGGTGCTTCTATCTTCAAAGGGCCAATCTACTGCCAAAATGGGCAACTTCTTGTGCCTGCTGGCGTTACACCAACTTATGCACAGATAAATAACTTTTCTTGCTTTGTCAAAGGGGTTGTGGGAACGATCCCGCAGGGATAATTCTGATAGGACATTCACTTGGGACCATACATTTGCACAGTAGATGCTTCGCCTTACCCTTGGCCATTCAATGGATCGTTTGATCCGGATCGGACCGCACTGCTCATATGTGTCGATTACTTATGGCGAAAGTCATATCCGGGAATCGATGCGACAGATCAGGTGACGGCAGAGTTGGCGCAAAGTTTTAGAGGAGTTGGATCAATAGTGATAACTTATGTTCCCAGAACACTTACATCAGAAATCGATCATAAAGATCTAGATCTTTATGTAAAGAAGTGGATAGGTCCATGTGAGCCTACCTATTATTCAGGCGGTGACGGATTTTTCTGTTCGAATCTGGATTCTATGTTACGCGATATGGGCGTTTTAAACCTAGTCTTTGCTGGTTGGGGACTTGAGGGACCTATCCACTCGACTTTACGGTCTGCTAATGATCGAGGATATGAATGCTTGGTGGTGAGCGATGCTGTTGTGGGTGTTGATGAACAGCTGAGCGAAGCGGCGTTTTCGACTATTGAGTTTTCGGGTGGTATTTTTGGTGCGGTAACTAACTATGAGTCTTTGGTTGCTGCATTAACTTGTTTGTCCGACCAGCAGACCGCGGTATCTGATAAGTTATCGACAAATGTACGTTTAGGTCAAAAAAAACATGAATCACCTGTGTTGCTTCCGTATTCATTAAGCATAGTCAGCGAAGTTAAGGCTAAATTTTCAAGGGAGGACGACGCAATGTACATAGACGCGGATCCGTATCCATGGCCATACAACGGCGATTTTGATCTTGAGCGGACTGCTCTGATAAACATAGATTGGCAGGCAGACTTTTGTGGCCCAGGAGGATACGTCGATAGAATGGGCTACGATCTATCCCTTACGCGAAAACCATTAGCACCTGCGGCCCGTGTTCTTGAAAAAGCGCGTGATCTAGGGATGACGGTGATCCATACTCGGGAGGGGCATCGACCAGATCTTGCTGACTGTCCTCAAAATAAACTTTGGCGGTCAAAGAGAATCGGTGCAGGAATAGGTGATCCTGGGCCGTGCGGTCGGATCTTGATACGAGGGGAACCAGGATGGCAAATTGTGCCCGAAGTAGCACCGATCGAAGGTGAAATCGTTATAGATAAACCTGGAAAAGGTTCTTTTTACGCAACCGACTTAGACTTAATCCTCCGAAATTTAGGAGTGACTAACCTCATTTTCACTGGCATTACGACCGACGTCTGCGTTCATACCACAATCAGGGATGCGAATGATCGCGGATATGAATGCTTGCTTCTTTCGGATTGTACTGGTGCAACTGACGTAGGTAACTACGAAGCTGCTTTGAAGATGATCACTATGCAAGGAGGAGTGTTTGGTGCGGTGGCAACCTCCGATGCCTTCTTTAGCGCAGTTAAAACTTTTATAGGAAGTCGGAAGAACTAATAATGACAGATGATTTAAATAATGTTGAAGAAAGCATTGCTACAGCAGCCTTTAGAGATGCTCTTGAGGTGCTCCATTCTCTGGAGATATCAGAGCCTAAAACTGCTCCACCTTTTGTGCTTGACAGGCTCTCAAGTGGTGTGCGAACCTCTCGAAGACCTAAGGTTAGCCTAGGAAACCCGAGGTCAATAGGGGTAACTGAAGGAGACAGCGTTTAGTAACGACAGCCGGTACTCACCAACTCTCCTACGCTTCATGAGGCTGCAACTGCTTTACGTAAAGGCGAAATCACCTCTAGGGAGCTTGTGGAGAACTCCATAGAGGTATGGCATAATACGCTAGAGCTCGGTGCTGTTGTGGAATTTGATGAAAACTCAGCTCGAGAACTTGCAGATGCATTTGACGCGGATATGAAGTTAGGAATCGACAGGGGACCACTTCATGGTATACCTATTACGGTCAAAGATGTCATCGATGTCGCATCGATGAGTACGCGAGCAGGCTCATTGGCATACAGCGATCGACCGATAAGAGATGCAACGAGCGTTGCCAGGCTAAGAGACGCTGGTGCGCTGATACTTGCTAAGGTGGCGACTCATGAGTTCGCATTAGGTGTGACAACTCCTCAATGCAAGAACCCGTTTGATTCAACGAGAATATCAGGAGGTTCGAGCGGGGGATCTGCTATTGCAGTTGCTTGTGGTGTCGGCCTGGCATCACTTGGAACTGACACAAGAGCTTCGCTGAGGGTTCCCTCTGCGTTGTGCGGTGTCGTAGGTTTCAAGCCTACTTTTGGATTCGTTCCAACGGACGGCATCGTTCCACTTTCGTGGACAGTTGACCATATCGGACCAATTACCCGTACTGTATCTGACGCATCAATTATGTTGAGTGTGCTTGGAAATAGATCTTTCGTTAAACTTGATACTCCGATTGATCCTTTACGTGACGTGTCTATAGGGGTAATCTCATGTGCTATGGATGATGCAGATTCTGACGTCGCTGATGTGATTGAGTCCGCACTGCCCATATTTAACGGGTTGGGTTATAGGCTCTACGACGTTGACGTGCTGTCATCGCTGGACTTCGAAGAAGCGAACGCTCTGGGTTTAATTATCTCTCGTAGTGAAGCTAGTACGTTCCACCGTTCGAATCACACTGATTTATCACTTTGCATTCCTGAGGTAAGAGATCAACTGACTGCGGCTCTCGACATACGCGCTACCGACTATTTAGACGCGCAGCGAAATAGGAAGTTTTTTGCAGAGAGAGTACTTTCACTTTTTGACGCTTATGATGTGTTGGTTCTCCCGACTGTGCCAATGGTGGCTCCACCACGAGATGACTACGAGAGATATCTACTTAGGCTTTCGAAGAACGCTATACCATGGAGCCTTATCGGAAATCCGGCGGTTTCAGTACCTTGTGGACTCACTAATCAAAGTTTACCTGTTGGCCTGCAGTTCGTCGTTGCTCCGGGTAACGAAGAGCTGTTGATGCAAGTTGGTGTTGCGTTTGAAGAACAGTTAAGGAGTGGGAGTGGAAGTTGATTTAGAAGATGTCAGAGCGGAGGTTCTAGAGCTATTCTTGCGCTATGAAGCGGCTCTTGTCGTAGGAGACGCTTCAGTCGTAAACGATTTGTTTTGGGATAGCCCCCTAACACTCCGCTACGGAATAGCAGACCGGCAATTCGGAATTGACGAGCTAATTGAGTGGCGTAATTCTCAAGGATCGCTGCCCCCAGGAAGGACTTTAATTGATACAGTAGTAACCACTTTTGGGCGCAATACGGCAGTGGTAAATACGGTATTTAGATACCCGAATGCGACTCGACACGGCCGACAGTCTCAGACTTGGATACGGCTAGGCAGCGGATGGAAGATTGTGTGTGCTCACGTCTCTCAGGTTGATGACTAGATATATGGAGATGTTTAGGGTGTGAAACTCTTTGGGACTGACTCTCCTATTGATGGAGTCGCTATGAATAGCCTTATTTAGATAAGGATCCGTTCAAGTTCGATGACGCAGCCTTTGTGTGGGTAACCTCACAGTGTTGTTTGATAGGACTAGGTTCAAGTTAACATTTGCTTCGAGAAGGAGAGGTGGATGCAAATCACCCCAAGAGGTAAGCATTAATGTTTTGACTATCTCCGTCGAGTAACGTCTGAATAGAGGAGTTTGGTCGGCTATGAGCGTTGGGAGGTCCCAACGTGATCTAAAGAAGAGACTATGCGAATATAGGATGATTAGGTGTATCGCCAAAGAGCACTGGGTTTTCTAACTGCAATGGTCATTTACAGCGGACATCCTCTCGTCATCAACGGCAATTCTACCCGCTTCGAACGAGTGCCATAGCAACTTGCTTCGGTGTCCTTCTCGTACGTTACGACTTGCTGTCTTCTGACTTTAGGTAACTGGAAGTTGCCTTCTTGTGATCTCCTCCGGAATCTATTTTGGTGGTCCTACCACATTAGGGGCAGATCATATAATGCTCACTACTCCATAGGCTTTGTGCTAGTTGCCAAAGACGTACGAGTCTGGAGGTCCCTTAGGTGTAAGAGATTGTGCAATGGGATATATCGCCACGACTTGGGAGATCTGCATACTTTGCAACGTGGATGTACGTGCAAATGGACTGGTAACAGTTATTGGTCCTTGAGGAGTTGGAAGAGTGAAAACAATGTAGGCATTTGCCATACTTGCTGCCTCCTCTTGTTGTATTTGAGCTGAAGTACCGGTCAAAGGTTTGTAGTTAGGATTTATCTGACCGCTCCAAACCTCCGTCCATAACTCTGCACTTTTCCCAGGATAAAGGGTAAATACTGGGCCAGGATTGGGGTGAACTGTGATATTAACTACCCAGTCAGGAACGGGCTGAAGAGATGGGTCACTTAGCGCTGCAGTCGGAGAGTCTGTCAATACAGATCGAACAATGGTCGGAAGTCCTCCCCCAAGTGAACAGGGTTGACTAGTTATGTTGGTAATTGAGTACCCGAAGTAAGCGTGATTTGTTCCAATTTCATTAGCGAACCCCACGCCTCCGTTGAAGTTTGGCCGACCGTTAGATAGCTGTAGCTGGTTAGGTGCACACCCAGGTGGTACTTCACTAACGGTAGGTACGATCGACTTTGAGATGTTTTTTGTCGCCTTTGACTTACTACCTTTTGTTTTGGTGGAACTTGACTCTACGGTGCGTTTCGAAGGGGTATTTGAGATGCCAAAGCTAATGTATGTAGCTCCAGCTAATGCGACTACCACACCAATTGGTATTACTTTGAACTTTATATTAGACACAACAACATCGTCCTTTCACTTATAAATATATCTTTGTCACTACAGTGGTGGTCCCCAGTAGCTCTCGTTGTAGTCTCCCGAAAATCCGCCGCTATATTGCCAAGCTATTGCATGAGAGTAACCAATGTACTGTCCGCCAAAGAACTGAGCGCAAGCACTGGAGCTATAGCACCAGTTTCCAATGGCAGGAACATCTGTAGCTGGAAGTGATGCCTCGCTAGTCCACTCCAAGGTTCCGGGTATACTCCCATAACTACCAAAGGTTCCACTCCAAAAGCTATTACTTGAGTAGGCGCCAACTGTATATCCAGCGTTTGTGATCGTATCCCAAAAGCCGTTGAAGGTAGCTCGATCCTGCGCATTGCCATAAAGGGCAGTCCCGTCTTTAATAGCACCACATTGACTTCCATTGTGGTTCCAGCCGTTGGTTTGTCCATATCTCAATTGACCCTGTTCAATATCCGCCCAGATGATGTGGTTGGTATTAGGTCCTTCGAGGTGACTTAGCACCCAGTTTGCCTGTTGTACTCCCCACTGGAAGTCCCCGCCAGCCCCATTTGAGATTCCCGGTCCGGCCAACATGTAGTACTCTGAAGCTCCCATCGCCATGATCTTTGATGAGTCGTAGTTAGCAGCGTTAGCGTCTGCCATGTTGTAATAGCCTACTGCTGAGCAGTTCCCGCCGTACTGGTTATCTTGCTGGAATACTCCCATCTCTCCTGCATAGAACCCATACGGGTAAGAGGGCTGAGGATAAGGACTTATATAAAAACCATTCGTTGCGTCCCAGGTAGGATTTGGTCCATTTGTATCGGTTCCATAAAGGTACCGTCCAGCAGGTCCAGGATATATGCCATTTGGTGAAGCATTAGATGTGCTATAAGCCGAAAGAGCCGCTGATGTTGGATGAAAACTAACCCATGCTTGTGAAAGGGACGCGACAACAACTAATGCGACCCCCCCTCAGTAATCTGTGCCTAAGACTCATAGACCCCCCAGTCCTATAGGAAAGTATAGTGTAAGTAGTACTTAGTAAGATTACCACAGGATTTATCCAACGTATTGACTTTGGTGTACTTCTTTTAGTATTGGAGTATTTCGACTGGTTGTTAGATCTCATTCGTTGATCCAGAAGAAGCGAGTGCAAAGTGAAGGATCCTTGTTGCCGAAGTAACTTAGACTACAAAATCGACTCAATGTTGGTAGATCCAAATGGCCTTGATACACCACCAACGTATCGCCGATGGATTGTTCTTGCCTGTTTTGCAAAGTAGAGGCGTGACTTTCACTGCGTCTGGCTTTTCCTGATCCGCGAGCTTTGATAGGGGTTTCCTCCGCTATCACTATTTATAGTGAGTTGGCTCCCAGGTGATACTCTGACAACAGGTCTCTTGGAATAACTGTCAAGTGTTTCCAAGTGTACTTTGTTTCCCATCCTCCAACGGTTTACTAGGTAGATAGTGCCGTTGCAACTGTCTTTAGTTGACAAGAGGTACCCCAGCCTGTTCTTTTGACGCATCTAAGGTTCGTTACAAAAAGAGTATCTCTCTTGAAAATAAAAGGCTAGATGAAATTATAGAACATATGTTCTATAATTTTGAGATGAGCTTATCTCCACACACCCCTGACGCAGTTGCTTTGAAAGACGAGTTTGTCTTAAGGAATCGATCTATAAAGTCGCTTCCTTTCGGATCCGTATCCTTGCATAGAGGAGATACGGTTGTTATACGTGGCCACGAAGGTAGTGGTCTCCACTCTTTTTTCTGTGATCTATTGACTTTTTTTGAAACAAGTATCTTCTGGAAGGTTGGAGTTAATCTAAGAGACGTAGGAGTTAAGGGTATTTTGCAAGGTAGCTCATTTGCAAGTGACATGTTTTTCGTAAACTGTTCTACCGAAGTAGCTCCTAGGTGTGTCCATAGCTTACTTGACTCATTTGATCTAGTGGTCCTGGAAGGTGATTTTGAAAGACGAATAGCCACTCGTCTTTCAGCTAAAGCGCGTCAACGTGGAGCTTTATTAGTTGTGTTGGAGAGAGAGTATAGGTATCGCAAGGTCCGCCAAAGGAGGTGGCTGGGACGTGTAGATCTTGAGATAATAGCGTTGAGATCTGGCTTCCATGTGGATTCATCCAAGGGACTCGAGATCGTTGTGCGTGAAGATTCTTTGCTTAAGATCAAAAGTCATGGTATGGAGTCCTTTGGTACCTTAGCAAAGGTGTCTTAGATGCCGTCTTCTTGTGCCGCTTGCCGAGAGTGCCGGAAAGCTCCGTCTGTAAAGGCGGGGAGGATATCACACGACGATAACTAGGCGCGCTATGGAGAGATATATATGTGTGTCGTTTTACAACCTGTCTTACGATGCATTGAGCGAAGAAGATATCGACGCAGTATTTGATGAGGGGATTGTTGTAGGCATCTCTTCAAGGTGTGCTCACTTAGGAGTGAAAATTGGAGATTCGATGTCGCTAGCGTTGACTCTATCTCCAGAGATGAAGATTGTAAAGAGATCTTTGGCCAAGGAGTCCGAACTATTTAGAGACATCGCCTCGCTCGTTAGAAGATTCTCTCCCTTTTTTGTCACTACAAACTCACGGGAGATCTTTTTGCCCGTGAAATCGGTCATAAGACACTATGGAGTCGAAGAAAACGTCGTTGCGTCTCTGTCAAAAGTTCTTCTAAACTACGGACTAGTTAGAACGTCTGACACGATTCCACTCGCCATTTATGGTGAAACTGTCAAGGCATACTTTAGTATTGGTGTTGCTTCTAACAGGTTCTATGCATACCTAGCCTCAAGGTATGGTCTTGTAGTTGAGAACAAAGACGTTAGGGGCTTTGTGTCTCACCTGCCTATCGAAGACGTTGCTCCTGCTCAACTCTGCTCCGAGTTAGGGGATCTCGGGATTAAAGGCGTTGCGGAGTTTTTGGATATAGGTCATAACCATCTTTCAAAGAGGTATGGTTCATACGGATCTTTATTGTATGAGCTTCTCTCTGGAGAAAAGGACTGGGACTGTAAGTTGATTGACGCAGAGATCTCCTGGGAGACGTCTGTGGAGTTCGACTATCAGGCTACCTCTGAAGCGGTTATCTTTGCGGTTTTGGGTCCAGTGTCTGAGATTTTGGATACTTTAGAACAAAGTGCCGTGGCTCCTTCAGTGGTAAATGTGTGCGTCCTTACCACAGAAGGAGAGTTCTCTAAGGACATAACTTCATCTCATGGACTTAGCAACAAGGTTCTAATGGAACGAATTAACCTTTACCTCGAGAGCGTGAAAGGAGCTATGGGCCACAACGTAGAGAACTCTTTTGATCTCTATGATCAAGGTGTAAGGGAGGTCAAAGTCAGGGTTATGGAGGTTACTCCTGTAACTTCGACCCAGATCTCTCTTGATAACGTTACGATGAACAATGAAGAAGACGTTCGAAAGACCCTTGATAGGGTGATCTCTTTGGCCGGGGATAACTCTGTTTTGTATCCGCGCTCTTTTGGAGGCCGTTCTCTGTCAGATGCAGCTCATCTAACGCCTTTTGCAGATAAGACGATAAATAAATCTAAGATGCCGACAAGGTTGGGGGGTAGTGCGCCTTGGCCAGGATCTCTTGTGGGGCTTTATCCGACCTGTGTGTATGAACAACCCTTTGAGATTACGGTTTTGGACTCTTCGGGCAAGTTAGTATCGATGAACGGTCGTGGAGTCCTTATGACTGATCCTTATGAGGTAGTCATGCCCTCTGGTATTAGATTGACCGTCTCTAACTTTATAGGTCCGTGGATCGTTGAAGAGAAGTGGTGGACTACTAAAAGCCAACGTTACGGCCGTATACTGGTCGACTTTTCACAAGACGCAACTGTGCATGTTCTATGTAGAAAAAAGCAACGGTGGTTTTTGGAGGCGACCTATGACTAACCTACTTGCATCTGACGATTAGATCTCTTGACGATCTCCCCGCCCTTACGGACGGGGCTTCTCGAGCCCGCTTAGGCCGGACATAGTCGCCGGTCCTCACTCGCTCTTCCTGCTTCCTTGCCGATATTGGCATCTTCGCCGACTGCCAACATTGCTGCTGGTCTTACGTCGGCTCCACAGGCGTTTTTAGTCTCCGACCGTCCGTCGGCGACCATAGCGGATTGCTCGACTTTGAGCAGGCGCAAACCCTCGGCGAGGATGTTGCGGGCGGCATTGACATCTCTGTTATGAGATGTATTGCACGTGCTACAGATCCAATGACGGATCTTTAATTCAGCTAGCCCCTTTGGCCCTGTAAGGCTCTTGCAAGAGGAACAGATTTGAGTAGAGGGAAAGTATCGGTCAACCTTTTTACAGATCTTGCCCTGACGTTCGGCCTTTTCTTTCAGGAGCCGCAGAAACTGACCCATAGCCTGGTCGTGAACCGACTTGGCTAACTTGGTACGGGCTATGGAATCAACAGAGGGATCTTCCACTGCGATGATGTCGTGGTTAGCGATGATTTGTGCTGCTTGTTGATGAGCGTGATCGAGTCTGGCTTGGCGTACTTTACGGTGGACTACAGCTACACGTGTTCTTGCTTTGGCTCGGTTCCTTCGAACCCTTTTTCTTGCGGGACAACGCCCGTTGTGATCGGGCTAGAGTCCGAACCCTGCGACGGAGGAGCGCTGGGGTGTCAATCTGAAATCTACTTTCGGCACCAGTGGTCCTATCGACACTGAAAACAGTGGCATAGCTAGCAAGGCCAGAGTCGATACCACAGATACGATTTGTCTCCGGAGCCTCTTCATTTTGAACACGCACCACAAACGATAGGTAGGTACGTCCATCTGGCTCACGGATAACGGTGACACTACTCGCATTAGATGGGAGTAGTCGAGACAGAACAAATGGAATCCGACCAATCTTGGGCAGAGTAAGTACCGCCTGGCGCTCGTGGACCAATTCCACCTTGAACCTAGCGTTGACGGTGAAGCGTGCACTTTGACGGGAGTCGTGTCTGGATTTGAACTTAGGGTGTCCGACTTTCCTCTTCTTACCCACGCTCTTCGTAGACTGGAAGAAGTTCCCGTAGGCGGTATCTACATCGTCTAACGCCTGTTGGAGTGCGACGGCGCTCACTTCGGCGAGCCACTTTCGCTCCGGGGTCTTCTTCGCTTGTGTAATGAGTGTACGGCTTAGTTCTTTAGTCTTTGGAAATGAGAGCCCATGTTTATGCGCGTATTCTCGGGTTGCGATTGCATCGTTGAAAACCACTCGACAAGCGCCAAAGGTGCGAGACAGAGCAATAGTTGCCTCACGGCCAGGATAGGCCCGATACCGATATCTGAGAACTGTCTCGCTCACAACTTCTAATATCGTTAGTTTATAGGACAAATACATGACATCCGAGCCGGTAGACACTGTGTATTTGCCATGCATGTACATTTGGTGTTCGTCACCAAGTTTCGCCATCCTGTATTCAAGAGCGTCTACCTAGTGTCCCTCATCAGAGTTTCGCTGTGAAATGATGGGCTCTAGGTATTTTTGCATGGAAGCGAAGATCTCGTCAGCACTTTTGGTCCATATAAAGGGTTTGGGATT
>JAJYHJ010000009.1 GCA_021784785.1 Actinomycetes bacterium
AATGTTCGGCCAATAAACACACACTCCCAGTTCAGAATGTAGGTAGC
The DNA here is from genome assembly GCA_021784785.1 of Actinomycetes bacterium. Lineage (GTDB taxonomy): Bacteria > Actinomycetota > Acidimicrobiia > Acidimicrobiales > Acidimicrobiaceae > Ferrithrix. Next base: position 48 of record JAJYHJ010000009.1, read on the forward strand.
TTTGTTTTGGGCACTACATTTAGGCAAGAGTCCCATGGGATCTCCTAAGTGAACCAGTAACTCCAAAGTGAAGGTAACGGCCTTCATTTGCTAGGATCGAACAAGTCCAAAGGAGATAAGGTACCCTGAGTCGACAAACCTTCGATCTAAGGCGCTTAGGCTCAAGTGATCAAGGTTTACTCTTTATGGGCCTACTGCATGGAGCGGAAGTTGGGGTTTTAGGGAAAAATACGCAAATCCAGTGCGCCTTCGGTACTAAACCATTGCGAACTGGATCTGACTCTAAAATTTTGTCTCCCGAACGTCTAACTCCGACCCTTAGGTAGATTGACATGTTCGAAAGTACAAATGCTTGTACTTACCTTTTTGGTATCAGACTACCCTTACGTTCTTCGCTTCATCGCCTTTATTACCAGGTGCGATGTCGAACTCGACCTCTTGACCTACCTCAAGAGTCTTATATCCCGTGCCAACGATGTTGGTGTGGTGTACAAAGACATCGGCCTCACCGTCTCTGCTGATGAAACCGTATCCCTTGTCGGAGTTGAAGAACTTAACTGCTCCCTTTGCCACTTTTTATATCTCTTCTCTTTCAATTCGTAGCTCTACTTGTTGAGCTACGACTATTACATTACTCGATTAACTGTAAATGACGGCACTAAAGTACTTCATCTCCGAGTCGCCTTTGGACTCTAGGATGCGCTTTACTCTCACTGACGAGTTCTTGGGCAGTTAGATCTACTGGATTTAGACACTTAGCCTTGGTATCGCCGTGTTTTAGACGTGGGAGTTAAGGAGGTGGATATGAGATTAGATTGGATGATGAGTTCTCCCCACTAAAGTAGTCATTCGCTCTTCGAACTCCTCTTTCGATATAAGTCCCTCGGCAAAGCGTCGCTTTAGAATGTCTTCGGGGTGCTCTTGCTGAGGCAAGGCCCGTCCAGCAGCGATCTTGTCATTGGTAAATCTTCTATAAAGAAAAGCACCAAACAGAACGGCGGTTCCAATTAATAAGAGGTTCAAGATCATAGGGAGTATAAAGTACGCACCCGTGTTAAATTCGTGAACTCTTGCAAACTGATCGAATGGCATGTGCAATCTCCTCTGTATCTCTTCCTAAGTAATACTTCTACCTCATCATTCTGAGAAGAAGCCTTGAAGAGTCTTAAGAGTAAAGCTATAGTACGATATATCGAGAGATTCCTTGACTCGCTCCTTAAGTTCAGGAAGGCGTTCCATAAACCGAGCGTCAGGTGGAGCAAAACCAAGTTTTCGGTAGACGTCGTGAGCATCTCTTGTGTGCAACATCCAGCGTAGTCGTCGGTGATCAGAACCGTCGATTACGAACCGAACGATCTCGCAGATAAACCTTGGTTTCGATGTTGCTCAAGTACGAATACATCGGCAAGATAGGCGATGGCAACGTCATGAGAGACAGTTCGGCTAAAACCACAAAGAGTCGATGACTCTAAGTCGTACGCGGCTGTGAAGTGCCATGCGGTTTCTATCTGACGTTCAACGTCTTTTTGACTTTACCAAGACTCAAACACGCTTTAGTCAAAAGAAACCTCCAAATCGCCTTTGTGTCAAGCCGATCTTGGTCGTCGTTCAGATCTTGCATGAAACAAGAGTCGGGAGTAGCAACGATGTTTCACTGCAATGAAGAAGCCGCGCTAAGGTACCTACACAGATGTGATCACTTTGGAAGTCGTCAGCATCTCAGCATGTCATACAAAAACTAAGGTTTTCTTGAGGCTTTCGCCTTGGAACTGGACGGCCCTTTGGTTGCGGTCCACTTCACATGTGAGAATACTACATCGATCTATAGATACTATCGTGCGGAAGAGTACGTTGGAGATCGCGTATCAAATCAGATCGATTCGTAACACGTCCCGGACCCATCTGATTGCTCGTAATTCTCAAGCCGATGCAAGGCATTGACCGTTAATTTACCGCGACTCTAAAGCTGTTTTTGTCGATACCCGATCTGCATGTGTGTAGACGTTAAAAGATCCTCCTCGCAAGAATCCAACGAGAGTAATGCCCTTGTCGGCTGCAAGGTCGATCGCCAACGAAGTAGGTGCTGAGACAGACGCTACCACTCCAATTTGAGCGACCATCGCCTTTTGTAAAATCTCAAAGCCTGCTCTTCCAGACACTACCATTACGGCAACCTTTGACAAAAGTCCATTTAGCAAAAGATATCCAACAGCTTTATCAACCGCGTTATGTCGACCTACATCCTCCCTAACTGCTAATCTCCGAGCCTGAAGGTCAAACATCCCGGCAGCGTGTACACCGCCTGTAGCGTCAAAGTACCTCTGTTCGCTCCTCATCGCATCGACCAAAGTGAGGAGGTAATCAGCATCAACGCTGTAGTTAGCTACAACCTTTTTCCCCAGCGTTATTTGATCATCAAGACTACTTTTCCCGCATACCCCGCATGCACTACTTGCAATCATGGTTCTTCCCAACCGTTCTACCTCACGCCTTACCTCACGAAGGTGAACAACCATGACGTTATAGTCTTGGCCATCGGGACCGTTGCAGCTATACCGCAACTCAGCAATATCCCTCCGATTCTCTATAAATCCCTCTGCATACAGTAAACCTGTCACCAACTCAAAGTCATTTCCTGGAGTTCGCATGGTCACACTAAAAGGCGAGATATAGCCTCCTTGGGAGATATGAATCTCCAAAGGCTCTTCCCCCACCACCTCATCAAATCGCTGAGAGAAGCCGTCTCTAAAAACCTTTACGGGTCGCTTGGACTTGGGTCCGGATCTCGCGCTAAACATGAGAGTCTGCGCGTATCTCTATCCGGCCAAGTTCATATAGCAGTTCTACCAGCAAGAAGATGCCTCGTCGAACCTCAGATGAATTTAGTCGTTTCAATACCGAAAGATAAGAAGGAGTAACCATACCTGCTTCTATGGGTGTTTTACTCAATAAACGAGAAAGTATTCGATCAACCTTTGCAACGTCTATCTTTCCAACAGCAGTCAACAACAGCGCTATATCCCTTATCTTCTCCCGTCCAGATTCAGTGTCGAGTCGCTCCAAAAGATAAGTAACTGGTACCGAAGCACTCTCCAATAGAAGTTGAATCTTGTCTAAGGTCCCTCTCTCGGAGAGTTCATCCAGCAGTGCTGTCAGCTTCGTATTACCATCCGATCCAAAAGAACTGGACTGGGGCTTGTATAGCAATGCCTTTGCCACCTCTACCACTCTCTCTTTCGTCTCGCCGGTGGCTCCAAATAGTCGCCACGTAACCACTTGTTTTCCACCATTACGCCAGAGTTTGGCGTACGCTTCCCAAAACGAAAGTTATTCTTTGGCAATGGTGACCGGCCCTCTTTCTCAACTACCTCCAACTTTACAGCAAGTTCTTTATACGCAGGTGTATGGGTAGCTACATCAGCACTCGACGATGTCAACATATTGATAGCCTCCTCATTCGAAGAGCTATTCATCGGCATGTAGAGTTGATTATCCTTCACGCGGTCGGTGACTAGTGCGCGCACCTTAACCGATCCTCGTCGAGATACAAGGCGCACTAAGGTTCCATCTTTTATTCCTCGCTCCTCTGCGAGTCCAACTGGCACTTCAACAAAAGTGGAGGGAGTGCGGTCTTTGATACCTTGGGTCTTATAAGTCATATTACCCTCATGAAGGTGTTCTAGGAGGCGTCCGTTATTTAGGTGGAGATCGTACTCTAGATCAGCCTCCTCACTAACGCCTTCGAAGACAAGAGGCCAGAATCGCGCCTTTTTATCTTCGAACCCAAAGCCATTTAAAAACAGAGTCGGCGTATCACCACCATAGGCATCCACAGGCCACTGTAACGAGTTAAATCCCTCTAATCGGTCGTAGCTCACACCCGCAAAGATCGGAGTAACTCTAGCAACTTCAGCCATCACATCTTGCGGTTTGTCATAGCTCCATTGCGCCGACAAAGTATTAGCCACATCACATATGATACGCCAATCCGGTCTACTTTGTTCTAATGGAGGGAACACTTCATTTATCTTTTGAATCCTTCTCTCAGTGTTAGTAAAGGTACCTTCCTTCTCTAATGACGGAGAGGCGGGGAAAATAACATCTGCATATGCCGCGGTATTTGAGAAAAAAATATCTTGTACAACAAACAGGTCAAGCTTCTCAAACGCTCCACGAACATACGATGCGTTGGAGTCCACAATCCCCATATCTTCTCCGATTAAATAGAGGCCTCGCAGCTTGCCTTCATAGATAGCATCGACCATCTCATGATTGTCTAGCCCTTTGGACGTCGGGAGAGTAACTCCCCACTCGTCTTCAAAGCGTTTCCTAGTACCTTGGTCTTCAATAGATTGATACCCTGAAAGGTAGTCTGGCATCGAGCCAAAATCTGAAGCTCCTTGAACGTTGTTGTGACCTCTAAGCGGATACGCTCCGCATCCTGGCTTTCCATAGTTACCTGTAAGTAAAAGTAGGTTAGATATAGCCGTCGAAGTATCAGAACCTTTTTGGTGTTGAGTCACACCCATAGCCCAAAGCACCGCAATAGATCGAGCCTCCGCAACCATCTCTGCTAGCTCAACAATTACCTCTTTTTTGAGCCCGCATATTTCACTTGCGTACTCAAGGGTAAAAGGATCTAAAGAAGCTAAGTACTCCTCTATCTGAGTCGTCTTCTCGGCGACAAACCCCTTGTCATACCTGTCCAAATCCACTATGTATTTCGCCACTGCACTTAGAAGAACCAGATCTGTACCAGGTTTTGGTGATATAAATAGATCAGCACGCTTAGCCATCTCGTGCTTTCGAAGATCAACTACCACGAGCTTTTGGCCATGGAGCTTGTGGGCTCGTTTCACCCTCGTAGCGATAACTGGATGGCTCTCGGCAGTATTGGAACCGATTATCAGAACAAGCCCGGCACTAGCAATATCAGTGATCGATCCAGAGTCTCCACCTACACCAACGGTTCGGAAAAGCCCCAAAGTAGCGGGAGATTGACAGTAACGCGAGCAGTTATCTATGTTATTGGTACCTACCACTGCTCGCGCCACCTTCTGCATCAAAAAACTCTCTTCATTCGTGCACTTAGACGAAGAGATGAAGTCAAGGGAATCCGGCCCAGACTCAGATTTTATCTCACTTGTGCGTCGAGCGACAAAGGCTAGCGCCTCGTCCCACGATGTTTCAACAAATCGATCTCCATCCCGTACAAGTGGCGTCGTTATCCTCTCAGCAGAGTTCGCGTACTGCCAACCGAACTTACCCTTCACACATGTAGAGACCTGGTTTGCAGGACCATCTAACGTCGGCTCAACCTTTAAGATTTTTCGACCTTTCGTCCATATCTCAAATGAACAACCGACGCCACAGTACGTACAGACAGTTTTCGTCCTATTGATCTGTACTTCACGGATCTTTGACTCCGCTTCGGAAAGCGATAGCGGGGCCTTGAGCCCCAAGGCTGGCTCTAACGCTTTAGTAAGTGAGACCAGAGGCTTTTTAATCTCGTCAGCCATATTGGTGAGGAGGCCGGCCTCCTTGAGCATCGACTTCTCTATTAAAGCGTTGCACGGGCAAACGGTAACGCAATGTCCGCAGCCTACACAACTTGACGATCGAGCGTTCACTCCCCCATCCCATAAAACCCTGGACTGGTCGAGAGACCAGTCAATACTGGGTGTCTCATTAACCTGAAGGTTTTGACACGCTTCGACACAACGTCCACTGAGAATACATTGATCGGGGTCGTAACGGTAAAACCGGTGACTGGCGTCAACACTGTATCCCTTAGACCTGTGTGGGTATGCCTGCTCTGTTATGCCCATCATCGAAAACGTACTGTGGACTACACAGTTCCCGTTGTTATTCTCACAGATAATACAGTAGAGAACGTGGTTCTCCAGAATACATTGCATTCCTTCTTCCCTAGCTGACACTGCCAGGGTGGCTTGAATTCTTACGTCTTCGAAACCTTCTACTTTGTAATCACAGGCCCTTTTGAGTTCCGAGTTCACCTCGACGAAACATGTATCACATGTTTTAATTAGACCCGACAACTCGTTGTAACAGATACCTGGAAGGTCAATATCGTGTCGCCTGAGCACATCGATAAGGTCTTCACCGACTCTAGTTTCGAACTCTTTGTTCTAAACGGTAATCTTCGTCGTCCCAAACACAGCAGATCTCCTCTTCAAGGTGGACAGTCCCTCTGAAAGAGCCAAACATTATTGAGTCTAATTTAGCCTCTTTGAACGACACATCTCTAGAGTGGTTCGCTTACGGACCCATGAGACGAGCGATAACGATGTAGATACTCCATGGGAGTATCTACATCTATGAATGCCTCGGAAACCAGATTAGGCTCCGCATCGACGTCAAGATAGACCATGTCGTCTGCCGCTTCAAAGAGCTGCGACCATTTGGAGCTAGGAAACTCTTTTTTCGCAAGGATTTGGTTAACTCCAAATGCAGAGATAAAACTACAGCTGTACTGAGGTCGACCTGACACGATCGGAACGACCGTACAGCCGCTAGACAGAACCACTAAAGACTCTAATGCAGATGCGTCGATCGATGGAAGATCACAAGCCAACACAAAGATACCATCAAACGTCCGGTACGAAGTTACAGCTCGCAGACCCGCAACGCTTGCAACGAGGGGTCCTCTGTGACTATTTTCGTCCGGAACGTGGTGATAGCCGGAGTAATTACCCCCAACCTCTACAATGCAACTTGCAACACGAGACGCGGCTTCCGCCACGATGTCAACTAGCATCTTTCCCGAAGGAGTAAGCAGTAACGCCTTATCTTGGCCCATCCGGGAACTAAGGCCACCGCTCAGAATAACTGCGCCATAGTCATTATTGATCACAGATTTCTCTCGGATCCGCTACTCATCAACGACCCCAGAAACGATCTCAAGGGCATCTTTGGGAGAGATTCCGGCCTTGGCTGAGAGCCAACAGACAATCGGAGCCATCTTCCTTTCGCTCGAGTGCGCAGAGACTGACGCAATCGATAACACCGTTGAGATATCTTCATCACTGGGTGGAACTGTACCAAACGCTTGCGCTACTTTACTTAAAAACTCATCAGATTCCATCTGCCTAATCGTATCTTTTGCAACACAAAACTCAACCGATATTTAGACATTTGGCCTTAGTGATACTCTTGGCAAGATACACTAACTCAATGGCCACACGCATCCATTGAGTTAGCACGCTCCTCAAAGCTTGTCATAGACTCAGGTCACCTCTTCCCTGCTTGACGAAGAAGAGCAAGTCAAATCTAAAACACTTCAAACATCAAGAGATACTAAAATGTCAAAATCACTAAGCAAAGAAACGCGTGCGCTGTTAACGGCACGCGCTTTATCAATGGTCGGTTCAAGCGCGCTACCGATCGCTTTCACTTTCGCTATCTTAAGGAGCGGTGGTAACGCCCTTGAAGTTGGTATCGTCCTCGGATTAGCTGACCTTCCTTTTGTTTTACTACTACTTGTAGGAGGTGTGATCGCCGACAGACACGAACGACGCCTTATCGCTTTAATGTCAGACATAGTAAGAGCAGCCGTCGCTCTCATAGCCGCTTGCATGATTCTCCTTCATCTCAACACAATTCTGTACCTGTCGGTCTTAGCCATAATTTGGGGTTCAGCACGGGCATTTTTTATTCCTACCGTTACTGGACTCATACCTGAGATAACGCCAGTTGATCAGCTTCACAAAACCAACAGTTTGGTTGGAGCATCGGTTTCTTTGGGTACTTTAGTTGGACCGGCTCTTGGCGGTCTTATCGTCGCCTCCATCGGTCCAGGCGAGGGAGCTCTCTTTGCAACCTTGTCATATATCGGATCTTCAATCTATCTCTCACGAATCCGCCCATCTGACCTTCCCGAAAAGGAGTTCGTACCACCCATCGCTCAAGGATCGTTCCTAAGTGAAATAAAAGAGGGTTATCAGGCAGTTCGCTCGAGATCATGGGCGTTTTGGACAATCATAATCTTTGGAGTAATGCACCTAAGTACGTTCGGTCCCTTGTTCGTCGTCGGTCCAGTCATCGCTGCTGACCATTTAGGTGGCGCGGCAGCTTGGGGCTACATAGTTGCCGCAGATGGTGGTGGTGCAATCGTTGGATCTCTCGTCGCCATGAGACGTCCGCCAAAGCGACCACTATACATTGCAAGTATCCTCATGCTTTTAGGTGTACCGGGTTTTATTTTGTTAGCCTTCCATGTAGATCTGACACTAATTCTTGGAAGTTTCGCTATCTTTGGCGTTGCTACAGGGTACTTCGGATCCGTATGGGATACTCTTTTGCAAAAGAGCTATCCCATAGATCAAATCTCTAAAGTTAGTTCCTATGACTACATGGGTTCTACTTCACTTCTTCCTCTCGGCGAAGCACTTGGCGGAGGAGTCGCGGGTGTAATAGGCAACTCCATGGTTATGATAATCGGGGGTATTGCGCTTTTTTTTCTATCCGCAACCCTTGTCCTCATGCCTTCGGTGCGAAATGCACTACCGCCGCATCCTGCTGATATTGCATAAATTTCCAGCATTAGACAGTTTTTTATAGACACAACATCACACAAGTGGCCGACATTACCTACTGTTTAGGTATATACTTCAATACGTCTAGGAGATTTCTAGCGGATAGCCAAGGTAAGGCGACCTCAAGGATAACTCAAGGAGGAAAAGGGTCGCGTGCTGTAATGCTGTCCTAGACACCAACAAACTATGACAACATCTGGGTATTATTTGCTTGATGATTTTCAGCGACAGTTTCTATATTCCCTGATTAGGAGAATAGCGGCTGCGGCTCTAGCGGCAGCTGTATTCTTTGCAGGGATCTCTTATCTGAACACGAAAATTTCATCTGCATCTCCAAGTAAGTCTTCACTGCAACAAGAAGCTGATCAGCTCTCCGCTGAAATACTGGCGCAAAGCTCCCAGCTTCACGAACTCGTTGTGGAACAAGCCGCGGCGCAACAGAATCTCGCTCAAGCTGAACAAGCCGTCGCCCAGTCGCAGGCTCTCTTGGGTTCCGACGAAGCCACATTGAGAGCGGCTGAAAGCAAGCTCTCCGCCGCTGCGGTAAATGAGTTTGTAGATCAGATCGGAACTCAAAGTACTGAGAGTTTCTTCAACTCATCGATGCAGAATGCACTCTTGAAGTCAGACTTTGCAAGTGTGGCTACCACAAACATCTCTGACTATCTGATGCAAGTAAAGATAGATCAAGCACAGGTACAGACTGCACAGACTGTCCTTGAATCAAATCTCTCTCAAGCGCAAAGCGCTCTGAGTGCCGTAGATGCAAACAAGTCTTATATCGCCTCCCAAATATCGAGCGAACAAAGCACACTCTCTTCCATCAAAGGTCAGATAGAAAATCTCGTACAACAAGCGCTGCAAGCACAACTTGCACAGCAAGCATCACTCAAAAAGGCTGCTGCACAACGCAGCGCATCTGGTCAAGGGCTGCCTAGTGCAAACGGGATAAAGAGTGTGATCGCAGATGCAGGTGTTGGAAGTGGCTGGGGGGCAGTTCCCGCTCCTCTCGATAGCGCCACCTTGGCCGCTCTTCGAGGGTGCGAGTCAGGAGGGAACTATCAAGACAACACTGGCAATGGATACTACGGTGCTTATCAGTTCTCGATATCTACCTGGCATGCTCTCGGGTATTCGGGACTTCCAAACCAGTCTCCTCCGTCGGTTCAAGACCAGGCCGCATCAATTCTAGAGCAACGAGCCGGCTGGGGTCAGTGGCCCGCATGCTCAATGATGTTGGGATTTATCTGATTAACCTTAGGTAGGAGTTCACCTAAAGAGCTCGAACTCCCCGTGTCAAAAGATAAGATCACCTTCTGTGTCTATCATTGTTCCAAATATACTTTCTAACATCACATCAGAGTTCCCCGATCAAGAAATTGAAGTATGGGACTACTCACCCGAATCTATCAACGCCCCTTCAAAAGATCGCTGCACCTTTTATGTTCCTACGTATATGTCTGGAAGACGAGCAATTGAGGTCTCGAAAGAGATGCCGAACCTAGAGGTAATCCAACTACTAACTGCTGGGGTTGATGGGGTCCGCTCCCTTATGGCTGAGAACGTCACCCTTTGCAACGCCAAAGGCGTTCACGACGCATCCACCGCCGAGCTTACCGTTGCATTGGCCCTCAATGCCCGTCGAGGACTCGCCAACTTTCATAAGAATCAACTCTCTCAACTTTGGATTTCCGAGAGCTATCCTTCTCTCGCTGACTCAAAAGTTCTTATAGTAGGCTACGGGTCTATCGGTCGCGCCGTAGAACAACGCCTCTTACCCTTTGAAGTAGAGATCACTAGAGTCTCAAGAAAAAAACACGATGACACACATCCAATGGAAGATCTGCCAGGTCTTCTCGGTGATGCCGACATAGTAATTCTGCTGGTACCTTTAACCTCCGAAACTAGAGGTTTTTTCAATGACAAAATGTTTAGTGCAATGAAAGACGGGGCCATCCTTATCAATGTCGCAAGAGGACAGGTGGTTGACACAGACGACCTCGTAAACGCTCTCAAGAGTCGCAACATCTTTGCCGCCTTAGACGTAGTCGATCCGGAACCGCTACCAATCGACCATGTACTTTGGCAACTCGACAACTGTATCATTACTCCCCATGTAGGTGGAAACAGCACAGCATTTTTCCGTAGAGCTCACCGACTCGTGGTTAGCAATCTCAAACGGTACATACAAGGCCACCCCCTCCTAAACGTAATTTCCGGAGAGTACTAATCGCTAAGAACAAAGTGGCGACATGGTCATGACCGCTATTGAAGTGACAACCCATATCCAATCAAACCAAAATGCGAGGAGCCGATCCAAAATAGATACGAGAAGAGACCAGATATTGGAAGAAAACGCACTTATAAGTGGCTCGAAGTCGAGGGACTCGTTCATTAAGGCAGTCTTTCGCGTCTAAACGGCCAATCAAGATATCTATGATTAAACCTCTCGGCACTTTAAACAGTCCAAGATCCAAATTGTCCGACCTTCAGTAGAATACACCCATGGTCACGATAGTAACGATATGTGGAACGAGCTTTCTAACCAACACAGCAAGAGAAAACGGGTTCAACCTAGCCCTCGTTACCAGAAACGCTAACGTCAAAACTGAGAACGAAGTCCCTATTGAAGAGCGAAAACAGATATGCGAACTTCTACGATCCTTGGACACGTCCTTAAAGTTCACCTCATACAGCAGACTATCAGCAGAGATAAACAGTCTGGTAGCCTACTACAAGAGCACCAATGGGACCTTTAAGAGCGATCGTCATATTTTAATCGCGACGGACACCTGGTTGGGCAAGATAACCGCGCAAAAACTAGAAGACATTCTAAAGATCGCCGGTGTAGACAAAGTGTCTGTTGAAACCATTCTTGGACTCAGAACCAACGACTCCAAAGAGTTTCGAGAGGGTTGTTCACAGTTACTAACTACGCTGTACAATCTCAACAACGAAGCTAGTAGCAAGCAAGGATCTCTCGTTTTGAATTTAACAGGAGGGTTTAAGGCGGTATTGATGACCCTACAAAGCTTTGCGATGATGTACTCCATTCCATCTTTTAATCTCTTTGAATCCAATTCAGAACTACTATGGCTTCCACAGCTACCATTCAAATTTGATACTCGCGAGTTCGTATCTAATCATCTCAAGGAGTTTCGCCTACTGAACATTAATTTGTTCAAGGAACAGATACCATCTACGCTTGAATTTGCAATACTGTCTACGAACGACGACCAACACATGCTCTCCGAATGGGGAGAGCTTCTATGGGCAGTCGAACAACCAAACCTTTATCGAACAAAGCTCTACGAACCCCCTGTCGACTTCATCAAATTCGCCCCTGGATTTCAAGAACAGGCAGAGGAGTTTGCCCGTACTAGCAACAAGCTCGAAGAGCTGAATAAAAAGATCGACACCATAGTCAAGTTGATCGCTTCACACAGCAGCGGGGAGTCCTTTAACCTAGAGGGAACAACGATCAAGCAAATCAAGGGTAAGGCAACCAAGGCACCTGATATAAGCACGCATGAAATCTATGCATCCAACGACGATGCCACTCGAATTTACTGCCATAAAGACGGACCGCACTGGGTACTTGACCGTTTGGACAAGCATCTATAGAAAGGATAAAAGTCCAAATAGATCCTTTATCGGAACCTACAGCTTTGAACGCACTAAGATGGCACTTCCCTTTGCATCAAGAGACGCTCTTGAACCGGGCGCAACAATATCGATATCGGATGAACCTTGAATGATAGTAAAGGTAGACCCTTCTTTTTGTACCCTGATTCTAACGTTCGACCCCAAAAAGGTTACATCTGACACTAGATATTCACCCTCAAGGTCTCCCTTTACTGTTATCGCTTCAGGTCTCACTAATATCTCTGCCCGGTCTCCAGGAGCCGGTGTGCCGGTTCTCCGAACATAAGTAAAGTTGCCCACATTCGGTACGATCGCAACTTTATCGTCTAACACTGTACCGTAAAAGACGTTAACTGTCCCAACAAAGCTTGCCACAAAGTCAGTCTCCGGCGATGAGTAAACCTCAGTTGGTGTACCAAACTGTTCTAGGTTGCCGTTATTCATTACAGCAACTCGATCGGCTAACGAGAGAGCTTCCTCTTGATCGTGAGTAACAAAAAAGGTTGTAATACCTACTTCACGTTGGAGCTGTTTAATTTGCTCTCGAAGATTAGCTCTCACCTTTGCATCAAGGGCAGATAGCGGCTCATCTAATAAAAGCACCTCTGGTTTAATTGCCAACGCTCTCGCAAGAGCAACTCTTTGTTGTTGGCCGCCAGACATCTGATGCGGAAAACGATCAGCCTGCTCGATAAGACCGACCATCTCTAGCATTTCATGGGCTTGCTTACGCCTTTCAGCGCTCGAGAATCCTCTCACTTTGAGGCCAAACTCTACGTTTGCGGCAGAGGTCATGTTAGGGAACAGTGAGTAACTTTGAAACACCATGCCAATCGATCGCTTTGAGGCCGGTAACCTGCTCACGTCTTTACCGCCAATATAGACCGCACCGGAATCAATCTGCTCCAGGCCAGCAAGTGCACGAAGTGCTGTCGTCTTTCCACATCCGGACGGCCCAAGCATTACAACAAACTCCCCCGGGGACGCCGCAAGGTCTAACTCTGAGAGAGCTCTAACGTCGCCGTATGTCCTTGTTACCTTTGATAGACGAACCGATACTCCCTGCACTTTAGCGCCTTGAACACTCACACCAGCGGGAACCGTCTTTGAAGACTCCATCTCCATCACAATAATACAACCTCACAAAAGTAGAACTTAGCCACTCGCACTACTCTGATAACTCGACTAGCTCAGTAACGCTCTGAGAAGACATTAAGACTCCTCCACCACGACGACTCTTCTTGCCAGCTCGCCGAGAAAACACAACAGTAACAATCGACAGAGGAATCCATGTAAACAACAATGCGATCAGCGAGAACGCAATCGCTTCAGACGCCTGAGTCTGACCGATCTGAACCAAATACACAGCAAACGTCGTGAAGCTTAGAAGGGATGCGACAGCAAACTCACCTAGGCAGAATGCGAACGCCAACACAACTACACCCAAGACACCCGACTTTAGGTTCGGGAGCAAGACCCACCACAGTATCTTCCTAAACGGCGCCCCAAGCGACTGCCCAGCCTCGACAAGAGTCTTTATATCAAGCGCTTGTACACCTGAGTCGAGAGTTCTATATGTATAAGGCAGAGCTAAGACCACGTACTCAAGGGCCAGTATCACTGGGGTACCCATAATAATATTAGGCAACGACCCAAAACTCGTAATAACACCCAAGGTTATTACTACCGAAGGTATCACAAGAGGAAGAAGCGACAGTGCTTCCATGACTCTTCGTATTTTGGGTGCCTTCCAATGCACCCACACTGTGGTCGGAATAAGAATTGCTAGGCTTAGGGTCACAGTACCGACACCGATCTTTACGGAAAGAAAGAGCGTCGACCAAAACTGCGGGTCCGATAACAGCTTTGAATAAGCCGAGAAAGAGAATCCGGCACTTGAACCGGTAAATGAAAACCGAGCAGACGAAATCACGGGAACTATAAAAAATAGTCCCACGGCTCCAAGCACTACCGCCCGAAAGACTTTCCCAACTCTTAGAACGTTAGAACCACCGACACCACTTGACTTTGCAGGCACTCCAATCACCGAAGCCATCTAGAAGCCCTTCTTTGAACGAAGCCATACATAATGGCAGCGATTATAACGACACCGATCATACCAGCGCCAAGTGCATTGCCAAGGTGAGCATGTCCGACAAGTACGTTACCTGAGATCAATGATCCGATTTGAATTGGCACAATCGGAATCGTTCCAGAAGTTAGTGCCGCCGCAGTCGCGTAAGCAGCAAACGAATCCGTAAAAAGAACCAAAAAACCTGCTAGCAATGGTGGAGCTAAAAGAGGTCCGCCTATATATCTCCAAAACTGTATACGCGTCGCTCCCAAAGATGCGGCAGCGTCCACCCACTCTTTACGAAGTGCATCGATTGGCGGGATCATGATCAATACCATTAGCGGGATAAGAAAGTACTCATACACGATCGTCAAGCCCAAGACCGAGTATAAAGAAAAACCGTGGTTATAAGGGTTATAACCGATCTTCGTCAGTAGTTCCGTAACTAGTCCAAAGTTGCCCAAAGTAGCAACAAATGAAAAGGCTAAAGGCACACCCCCGGTATTGGCAAACACTCCTGAACCAGCAGTCACCACGGCCCTAAGAGTCCTACCTGGAGACGCCACGATTGCCAGCGCCACTAAGAGTCCCACTACCGTGGATATGACAGCAGAGAAAAGGGACAGCTGAATCGAATTTTTGAACGACTCAAAATATACGCCAGAAAACCCTATTGAAAAGTTGGACAAAGTGAAGTTCCCGTTATCCCCTTTGAATGCGTCCACGACCACAGAGATAGCGGGAATAAGAAGAAAAATTCCGAGATAGACGATAAAGGGCAAAACACCCATAAATCGTCGCCAGTTACCGTATTTTAGGAAACGAACTACAGATCGGGTAGCGCTTCCTTTGATAGGTTCAGAGGTATTGTTACCTCCGAACCCACCTTCGGACTCTCGGTCTTCACCTAGAGAAGAGACAGTCAATTAACTATCCTTGAGCGTTTCCGACTGCATTTGCCCAGTCTGACGCTACCAAGGTCTCGGCTGTGTTCAACTCCGAGGCCGTTGGGAACTGCGGCGTACCAGATACGGGAGGAAGTGCCGCGAGATAAGATTTATTGACACTACCAGAGGCAACCATCTCTGGCAGACGGACTGGACGAGCAAATCCCTTCAACCAAAGATTCTGTCCTGTATTAGAGTACAAAAACTCTTCCCACAGCCGAGCCGCTGCAGGGTCCGGAGCAAACTTCGAGATCGCTTGAGCGTAGTAACCGGCTACCTGGCCGTTCTTAGGAACAATTACCTTCCAGTTGATCTTTGGAGCGACCAACTTACCGTAAGCCACGTTTAGATAGTCCCAGTCAATATTAACCTTTATCTGCCCAGACTCAATTGTCGCCGGGGACGACTGGACCGGAATGTACACACCCATCTTGGCTAGGTTAGAGAAGTAGGTCAGACCTGGTTTGATGTTCGAAAACGAACCACCGTTCGCGAGAGCCGCGGCATACACTGCGCTGAAAGCCGCTGCAGCACCAACCGGATTTCCATCGAGCGCCACAGCACCTTTAAGAGCAGGATTCTCAAGACTACTAAATCCAGTAATTGGAAAGTGGATTACAGACGCATTGTAACCGATCGAAATGTAACCACCGTAATCGTAGTACCAGTCTCCATTCGCAGCCTTTTCATTCGCAGCGATGTCATTCCATGTCGCTACCTTATATGGAGCCAACAGTCCAGCAGTTGCAGCACTTTGCGCAAACGCTGGACCCACATCAATGACATCTGGAGCTCGCGATGAACTCTTCAGCTGCTTGATGGAGTTAATCTCCTCAGCAGAAGAACCATTAGGATTTATATCATTAATCTTTATACCATATTTGGCCTTAAAGGCTGACATAATCTCACCGTAGTTAGCCCAGCCAGGCGGAAGGGCTGTTACATTCAAAACACCTTCCTTCTTAGCCGCCGCTACCAACTGGCTCATTCCTCCGCACGCTGATACAGAGTCACAGGTTGAGTAGTTCACTGACGATGAGCCAGACGACGTACTTGACGATGTAGAACTACCACATGCCGCCATAATAAGGGAACCCGCCGCTACTGCGGCAAAGGGTAAAACTCTCTTCTTAGATTTGAAAGACTTCAACGACAACCTCCGCATTCGGTTCACATAGAACCTTTTCAACAACATAGCACTGTGTAAACTCACAGATACCCGAATTGTACCTTACTTCTCCTAACCTACCAAGAAGTGACTAGATGGTTAATAATTGATACATGCAAGTAAACACAAGAGACACACAGGAAACGTTAATAAATAATTGATATCGCAACCAAATAAGATACCTACAACAGAAAGTAACGCTTCTACAGTGATTAAACAGTCGCGTCGTTTCGACCAAAGTCTTCTCAACCATTTTACCGAACTCGCCAAACTCGTTGAGGAAGACGTCGCATTGTACTTTGGGAGCGATACATCCAACCCACCAGATACTGCATTCACAGCTCTTCCATCGCTACTCAGTTACTACCTCGTCCTAAAGGAAGTTCTAACTCTCAAACGCGTAGAGAACGAAGCACAGATCACAGTTGCACTTGCAGAACTCTTACTAACCGACATAAACCCTGAAGTTGTAACGACCATCTGCAGTAATTTGCACAAAGCAAGTACCGCTATAGTCAAAGACGTTGCGGGAAAGATCCTTGACAGATCTGAACATCTTGAAGACCTAGAACTGTGGAGCTTCCCCGAACAGGGGCTACACATGCAGACTGCCGAGCACACACTGGATTCGGGACGAAAACGCTTAGGAAGCTACTACACAACAAGCGTCATTACCACGGAGTCCCTCGAGATGCTCGACCTTTCGACGATCAACCCAGAAGCGCTCCGAGTACTAGA
>JAJYHJ010000093.1 GCA_021784785.1 Actinomycetes bacterium
TGTTATTGCCTCCATTGGTATTGGGTTTTTGATCTACCTACATTTAAGCAGAGAAAAGTCAATTACCGATGGAGGTTATCTTCAGCGTGAGCTACCAGCTCAGAGGGTACATTGCCTATCCGCGCGGACTCTAAGAACAAAGAGAGCAGATGTTTGGTGGTACAAATGGTTACGTCGATCATTCTTGGGGCCACATTGTTCTGGCCGTTTCTCTTTGACTTGAACTTCGAGAAGCCGACTCTTCTCCAATTTAATTACATGAACTAAAGTGTCGAAGTGAACATTGTGACGCTGGACGAAGCAGGTTGAGCCACACCAGTAAAACTGATTATAAGAACAACGTCTAGACGTTCCTACTACTCCGAGGCTCTTCAAAAACCTTTAGAACCACCCATCTATACCTATCTACCGAGAAGGGGATCCATGGCAAGAGTATTTCTCTCTTTTAAAAGCCACAGGAGTAATCGTATAGACTCGCACTACCAAGACTGCTATGGAGGAGATATGTTACATAAGAAAACTCAGAACACTGGTAACCTTACTGTCCAAGCATCTAATTCCGTCGATGAGGAGCTCCCAAAGTTCCGCATACCTCCAACTCAAAGCGATTCGAAGGTGGCGCTTCAGCTAACCGAAGATGAACTCATGCTTGATGGCAATTCAAGACAAAACCTAGCAACATTTTGTGGCACATGGAACGACAGCGAGGTCGTTGAGATTATGGCATCAGCTATTGGGAAAAACATGATCGACAAGGACGAATACCCACACACGGCCGAGTTGGAAGAACGTTGTGTTCATATGATCGCGGATCTTTGGGGCTCGCCATCAGCCTCTAGCACTATTGGGACCTCGACCACCGGATCTAGCGAAGCCGCTATGTTGGGTGGGTTAGCCATGAAGTGGCGTTGGAAGGAACGTCGAAAACCTACTGGAACCCAGATGCCCAACCTGGTAACCGGTCCCGTACAGGTCTGCTGGCACAAGTTCGCAAGGTACTTTGATGTTGAGCTGAGAGAACTTCCGTTTCATAGTGGAAGTTATGTATCAGACCCAAATGAGATACTTGAGCACTGCGACGAGAACACGATCGGAGTCGTTAATACTTTAGGTACTACCTTTACCGGACATTACGAAAACATTGAAGGTCTCGAACGCGCTTTAGATGACTTTCAAGTCACGCATGATATCGATATTCCGATCCATGTCGATGCAGCAAGCGGGGGATTCGTTGCACCATTTTTAGATCCACAGATAAAGTGGGACTTTCGATTAAAGCGTGTTTCTTCCATAAACGCTTCGGGTCATAAGTATGGTCTGGCGCCCCTTGGGGTTGGTTGGGCTATATGGAGAGACGAATCTCACCTGCCCAAAGATCTAATTTTCAACGTGAACTATCTTGGAGGTGAGATGCCCACCTTCGCTTTAAACTTTTCAAGACCCGGAGGTCAAGTCGCGGCACAGTACTATAACTTCCTAAGGTTAGGAGTTGACGGGTATCAAAGGATCATGAGCAACCTGAGAACATGCGCAGAGTATCTCTCGAACGAGATTAAGTTACTCGAGTGCTTCGAGGTGATTAGTGATGGCAGAACTGGTCTTCCCCTCGTGACATGGACAAATGGTCCCAAAGAACTCGACCTCTACCGCCTCTCAAACCAGCTAAGAGGCTTCGGATGGCAGTTACCTACATACTGCCTTCCACATGACTCACAAAACGTAGTAGTACAACGTGTCGTGATCCGACAGGGTTTTACTCTGGAGCTAGCTCGTCAATTTATAGATGCCTTACGAAGTTCAATCGATTACATCGAGGCTAACCCAATGGCAGCGACAGCTCCAGAACATCAAAATTCGGGATTTAGTCACTAGCCCGCAAGATTCGCTGGAGGTTCTCCGGATCGCCTTTGCGCCTTCGACACATAAATGATACATCAGCTCTGCTAGAACGCACGGTCACTATCGACAAGATACCGCGAATGTACTATGCGCGTATGGCTTTTGCGTTGCAGTAGATATAGCCTAGGTTATACAAAATAATCAGCTATAGCAGTATAACCTTGAAGTCGAGCAGAGAAAGACAGTGGGAACGTGAGTGTAGAGCGTGTGACGACCAAAGGACAGTCTCTTGCATTATTAGTCATCGTCGCCGGAGTCCTTATCACAGCAGTAGATACCACAATCGTTGTTCTAGCACTTCCAGAGATGCAAAAAGCTCTACACGTCGGTCTCTCATCTGTAATTTGGGTAGTTATCGGTTATCTCCTTGTCATCACGTTACTCTCAACTCAGGTCGGGAAGATTGGCGACATGTTCGGACGGGTCCGCATGTACGAAATGGGGTTTTTGATTTTCGTACTAGGTTCACTCCTCTGTGCACTTTCTTGGAACGAAGCGTCCATAATTGGATTTCGACTACTACAAGGCGTTGGAGGTGCGTTAGTTGCCTCTAACTCTGGAGCCGTGATTGCCGACACCTTCCCACCAGAGAGAAGAGGCAGGGCATACGGATTCAACTCAATAGGTTGGAACGTGGGAGCCGTGCTAGGCGTTGTCCTTGGCGGTGTGATAGTTACTTACCTATCTTGGAGATGGATATTTTGGATCAATGTACCGATTGGAATCCTCGCTTTCATTCTCGCTTTGAAGGTATTAAAGGACAGTTCCGAGCGTAAAGCACATCGCCTAGACGTTTCTGGCATGGTTCTTTTAGGTGCCGGATTATTTTCATTACTTTGGGGAATGACGAGACTGACGTCGGAGTCGCTTTCAGGCACCATAGTGGCGCTCTTGTCAGGGGGAGTGGTGTTACTCGTAGTTTTTGCCTTGGTAGAAAGAGCTCAAAGTGACCCAATGCTGCCCCTCCAGATCTTTAAAGTCCCCACTTTAGGTCCATCGATGGTCGCGGCATTGCTTCAATCCCTCGCAAACTTTGCAGTGCTTTTTCTTCTACTTATGTATCTTCAGGGAGTTCGGCACCTCTCGCCAGTCAGTGCATCGTTATTGCTAGTTCCCGGATACGTCATCGGTGGGGTAGTGGGGCCGATTGGAGGCCGACTAGCTGACAAGATAGGTCCAGTCATACCTGCAACCGTTGGATTGGGCATTCAGATGCTAGCTCTGTTAATCTATGCGCAACTCACTCCGACCTCTCCACTGTGGATCGTCGTCATAGCATATAGCATTGGTGCGATCGGAGCGGGATCGTTCTTCCCAGCCAACAACTCCGCCGTTATGAAAGCAGCTCCAGCCGAGAGTTTTGGGATCGCATCTGGAATGTTACGAACGTTTGCGAACACTGGAATGGTATTTTCGTTTGCTTTAGCCATCGTCGTCGCTTCTCAAAGTATCTCGAAGGCACAAGCGTTCGCAATCTTTGTTGGATCAACGACCCTTACACGCTCAACAGCCGTGTCGTTCACCGCAGGAATTCACTCGGCATTTTATGCATCAGCTGGCATTATGGTTCTTGCAGCAGCATTTTCTGCCATTAGAGGGCGAGTGAAGCGAATGCCTTCAGAGCATCCCTTGGTATAGCATCTGTATCTATAGACTCGCCGTGTAAATCACAACTGCGCAGCGATATCGTTGTGAACCTCCCTAGCTGTAAGGACAGGAGGTTCACT
>JAJYHJ010000152.1 GCA_021784785.1 Actinomycetes bacterium
CTTCTACACGCGGAAAAATCCTGACAAAGCAAAGAACCGTGCAATTGAGCAACTGCGTAACTTGGGCTACACCGTTACTCTCGAGCCGACCGCTGAGGTTGCTTAGAGGCAATCTTCGCGTCAGAACCACGTTGTATCTTCACTCGGTTATCCTTGCAAGTCGTGCAAAATAGCCACGTAATGAAAGTCCTTCTTCCCGTTTCCAAAAGTCCCAGGGTATTTGGAGCGATCTTTCCTTTTTGCTCTAAGTGTTTGGTCACGTGGTTGTTTCCTCCACACCTGCAAATACCATCTACGTCATTAAACTCAAAGTTAAGATCCCGGAGACCAACCGCGTGAACCTCCCTACTGAGATCGGTGACTTCTCGACCAACCAGTGCAACAATCATTTGACTCAGCGATGAGAACGCTCTTTCGTCCGATAGTAGATACAACCATTTGTCTCGTTGGGCACAAAGCGACTACGGACGTTACAATGGAGCTAAAACGTAAAAAGGGTACTTGTGTTAGCGACGTTTGCAATATTTCTTCGAGAAGGCATCGAAGCCTCGATGATCGTCTCCGTCATAATGGCTTATTTGAAAAAGACCGGACAGCAGAGCGGAGTTCGGGCCGTTCAACTAGGTATGGCAGCTGCAATTGGGACGGCGCTCGGCGTAGGGATCATTATCTATGAAACGATCCATGCCTACGCCGGCACTAGAACTCAGGCCATAATTGAGACGTTCTCCTACGCAGTGGCCGTCATATCCCTTACCTATATGACCTTTTGGATGACAAAGCATTCAAAAGACATCCCCAAAGCTCTAACAAACAAAGTCGTCGAAGCGCAGCAACAAAGAAAAGGGAGTGGGAACATAGCCCTTTTCGTGGTCACCTTTCAAGCCATAGCTCGAGAGTCGCTCGAGGCTATGGTCTTCACCTTAGCGATCGTCCTTGCCAACGGTACCGGCGGTCCCGAGATCGGTGCGGCACTTGGAGTAGCCGCAGCATTAGTGTTCGCGATCTCCGTATACCGTTTCGGAAAACGCATCAATCTTTCTCTCGCATTTCGCGCTCTTGGTGCTGCATTGATTATTTTCTCTGCAGCACTTATCGTTGATATGATTGAGAATCTCCAGTATCTGGGATGGATCAAGGTTCTTAGTAAACCTTTATGGAACACGAACGCCTACCTTAACGAGTCTTCCAATATTGGAGATATAGCCCACACCTTGCTTGGATACGCTGCCAAGCCAACACCCTTAGAACTTATCGCTTACGGGTTCTACCTGATCGTCGCAGTCGCAACCTTTATCCACCTGACAAAACGCAAACCTACAAAGCGTCTCTCTTCATAGATTCAAGCCTTCTCAGAGCCTCGATACGCTCCAGTTGGTGATCTACAATAGGGAAAGGGTACCCGAGTCCCTCAAAGTCAACGTACAACCACGGTTCATGCACGAACTCCTCCGGCACAGACTGCAACTCTTCAACGTAGCGCTTTACATATTCACCGTTGGGGTCAAACCTCTTACCTTGAGTAGTTGGATTGAAGATGCGATAGTAAGGTGCGGCGTCTCTACCCGTACCTGCCACCCACTGCCAACCGTGGCTGTTGGATGCAACGTCCCCGTCGATGAGACACTCAAAGAAGTACTTGGCTCCTTCGTTCCAGTGGATATGAAGGTCCTTGACTAAAAAGGATGCAACGATCATCCGAACTCGATTATGTATGTAGCCTTCTCGAAGGAGTTGGCGCATGCCGGCATCCACAATTGGGTATCCCGTCATCCCTGACTTCCAGGCCTCAAAGTTAGCAGATCCCGACGCTGGCAATACCTCAAGTGCATCAAAGGCTCCATTTAAGTTCTTCCAAGATGAATCAGGGTGATGTT
Source organism: Actinomycetes bacterium (assembly GCA_021784785.1). Taxonomy (GTDB): domain Bacteria; phylum Actinomycetota; class Acidimicrobiia; order Acidimicrobiales; family Acidimicrobiaceae; genus Ferrithrix. Next base: position 1,878 of record JAJYHJ010000152.1, read on the forward strand.
CCAGCGTCTCGGCGAAGAAGTCACGCCAACACAGTTCAGATAAAAATCTCTTATGGGCTTGAACATCGAGTTTTGAAACTATCGTTCTTGGGTGAATAACTCCAAAGTGTAGTGCAGCCGACAGCTTCGATGTAGCGAACTTAGCGGGAAAGTCTCTCTCACTTTCATATCTGCTCAGGGTAGATTGAACAAATGTATCCAGCTTTTCCAGTTCTTTTCGTTCTCCACCCGTTTCATATGGTGCAAGTGCGTTGAGCTTCGAAGGAAACGACCTCTGGCTCGGAACGTACTCCCACTTAACCGAGACTTTAGGCGCTGATCGCACCTCTGGCACCTTTGCCGTCCACGCCCTAAGGTAGGGAGTAAACACCTGGTACGGCGTACCATCACCTTTGTGAATCGAGCGAGGTTCAAACGTAGTCGGATAGTCACAAACCTCTAAAGAGACCGAGCGTTCGTTCAAAGCGTCCCGTGTTCGGCTATCACGCCACTTAGAGTAGCGAGAGACGTCAGAAGAGATATAGACCCTTTCAGCTCCCACGACTTCACAAAGGTTGGTAACCTCTTTAGATGGGTCTCCATATAAGATATTGAGCCTCCCACCCATCTGTTCGTCTAGGTCAAAAAGTGCAGACAAGAGGTACCTCAGCCTTAGCTCACCAGCACTTTTTAAAACCACGGGATCAAGAACAAAGACTCCATATGTCGTGCTTGATTCAGTTGCCGCACGAACGAGCGCATAGTTATCTGCCATTCGAAGGTCGCGTCGAAACCAGACCAAAGCGGCGGACACTTAGTCCTCCAGCTTGAGAGCGGAGATAAAAGCCTCCTGCGGAATCTCCACACGACCGATCGACTTCATCTTTTTCTTACCCTCTTTTTGCTTCTCCAACAACTTACGCTTCCGGGATATATCTCCGCCGTAACACTTAGCCAATACGTCTTTTCGCCGCGCCTTTATCGTCTCCCTTGCTATTATCTTCCCGCCTATTGAAGCCTGGATAGGCACGTCAAAAAGTTGTCTGGGTATCAGCTCTTTCAACTTCGAAGCCATCTTTTTCCCATGATCGTACGCTTTGGATCTATGGATAATACAGGAGAACGCGTCTACGGGCACGCTGTTTAGCAAAACGTCGAGCTTGACGAGTTCCGACTCTCCGTACCCGTCAGCTTCGTAGTCCAAAGATGCATAACCTTTCGTTCTACTCTTGAGTTGATCAAAAAAGTCCACAACCACCTCCGCAAGGGGAATACGATAGACCATCTCGACTCGGTCTACGGAGATGTACTCCATCTTTTGCATGACTCCCCGTCTCTGTTGTGCTAGATCCATCAAAGTGCCAACATACTCTGCAGGAGTAATTATTGAGATCTTCAGGTAAGGCTCCTCTATCTTGGCGATCTGTGATACGGGAGGGAGCTCAGAAGGGTTATCCACATCGACACGATCCTCTTTCCCATTTAGATACACCAGATACTTTACAGATGGTGCCGTAGCAATTAAATTTAAGTTGAACTCCCTTTCAAGACGCTCCCTAACGATCTCCATATGCAAAAGTCCCAAAAAGCCACATCTGAAGCCAAACCCTAACGCTTGCGAAGTCTCTGGTTCATAGGTAAAGCTAGCGTCATTGAGTTTCAACTTAGTAAGTGCGTCTCTCAGATCAGAGAACTCATCGCCGTCCACTGGATATAGTCCACAAAACACCATAGGTTTTGGGTCCTGATAGCCCTCTAGAGCGCTTTCAGCGGGATCTTGGAAGTCGGTAACTGTTTCACCACTTCGAGCTTCTCCTACATCTTTAATCCCTGCAATGAGATACCCCACTTCACCAGGACCAAGCTCCGCGACTGGGGTGGATATGGGGAGTCTAACTCCAATCTCTTCAACTTCATGAACGGCACGAGCCTGCATAAAACGGATCTTTGAGTTCGCCCTCAAAGATCCGTTCACTACTCGCACAGAGGATATAACACCCCTGTACTGGTCGTAGTAAGAGTCAAAGATCAGAACTTGAGTCTTAGCCTCCACCCTACCATTTGGACTCGGAATTCTCTCTACAATCGCATCAAGCAACTCTGGCACGCCCTGGCCTGTCTTAGCCGAGATTCGTAGGATCGAGTCTTTATCGATACCCAACGTCTTATCGATTTCGCTTGCATATCGATCTGGGTCAGCCGCGGGAAGATCGATCTTGTTCAACACCGCGACGATCTCTAGATCATGCTCTAAAGCCAAGTAACAGTTCGCTAACGTCTGTGCCTCTATTCCTTGAGACGCATCCACTACTAAGACAACACCCTCACAAGCCGCCAACGAACGGCTAACTTCATATCCAAAGTCCACGTGGCCGGGAGTATCAATCAGATGAATTATGTGGTTTTTCCAGTTCACTCTAACATTTTGAGCTTTAATAGTTATGCCACGCTCGCGCTCTATGTCCATGGAATCTAGGTACTGCTCTCTCATCTCTCGAGGATCAACAGCCCCAGTAAGCTCCAAGATCCGATCCGATAGAGTTGATTTACCGTGGTCTATGTGTGCGATAATTGAGAGGTTTCTTATACGAGTTTGATCGATCATTTGATGAAAAGCTTAGGCGGAGTAGCCCGCACCACCACTAAAAGCTTCTAGACTTGCTACGCTGTTACAAAGAATTTCATCGTTGAAGAGTTTTAGGTAAAGGTAGACATGGCAAACATTAAAAGCCAGATAAAAAGAAACAGACAGAACGAAGTACGGCGAGAGAGAAATAAGGCCGTCAAATCTGAGCTGAAGACCCGAGTGAAAAATGCAGTTTCAGAGGCTGGTACTGAGGAAAACACCGAGACCAACCTTAAGTTAGCGATCAAGAAGTTAGATAAGGCCGCAGCAAAGGGAGTAATCCACAAAAACCAGGCTGCCCGCAGAAAGTCACGGCTCGTAAAAAAAGTTAGAGCGCTTCAAACCCAAGGTTAAGATTAACCTCTGTAACAACAAACAATAGAATAAAAGCTATCTCCTTGAGGTAGCTTTTCGTTTTTGAACCGATGCACACATATTTGCCAGTCTCGCTACCGCTAGCTCCAAAGATACAGAACTTTCAAGTCCCGTTATGCCGCGCAAAGATCGTTCCAATTCACCCAAGATACTAAAAGCACTTGCAAAGGCAGCAGAGTCGAACTTTACCGCCTCTCTCCAAAGCTTCTCTAAGATAAACGGCGGCGCCTTCGGTAGTTGGCCTGTGCCTTTTTGATATGCACTAGATCTAGCCTCGGCACTTTTGAAAGAAGGGGATGACAGTGCTGCAAGCTCTACAAACCTACGTTGAATCACCGATGTAATAATTGGAAAAGCCATCTGAGTGCGCTCTAACCTACGGAGAAGGTCAAGTGCATCTTTAGTCCTTCCCTGAACTATCAAGTCAGCCAAGGACCACGGAGCAAGGTCTTCGATCTCGTGCAGGAAAGGACGCACGTCTTGTGCCGAAACTTTTGTGTCGCAAGAGAACGCCGTCTCTAGCGTCTTCAACAACGACGGGAGCATCGAGTAGTCCGATCCTAAAGCTTCAACTATGACAGATCTTGCATCTGTCGATAACGATAACGAGGTATCAGCGAAGCACTTAGCAGCGTACTCGGAACCCTTTTTATCGATCTGAGAACTCTCGATCACGCCGTTTTCTTTGAAGTACTTAGAAAGGCTACGAGGGAGAGACTTTGAAGTGGCTACAACAAGATAGTTTGAGTCGTAGCTTTGGTTCATAGCATCGATCAATAAAGATGCATCGGTTTCTAGTATCTTTGCAAACCGCAGGATCAACAAGATCCCTGATGCAAACATAGGGAGTTGGGAAAGGCTTGAAAGCGCTTCGCTTAGAGTACCTTCACCTGGGTCCAGATCAACTACCTCTAAGTTGCTCTCTCGTCCTTCGATCGCGTCCACAATCTTTCTGGTTAGGTCTAAACGTTCTACATCGTCTTCACAGACCACTGCAGTAAAACGCTTCAGCATCAACTCGCCCAACTTACGTCTGCTCGTTTACCCTATGGGCCCAATCAGTTGGATCCATAACCGCAGATAGTGTGTCAACTACTCGTTTTGTACCCTTTACATCATGAACCCGAAAGATTCGAGCTCCTTGAACCATCGACAAAGCGACGGCAGAGAGTGAAGCCTCACGTCTCGCAGTGATGTCCAGGTTCAAAGTCTCTCCTAAAAATCCCTTGTTAGATGCAGAGACCAACAACGGATATCCCAACGAGGCAAACGTTTTGGTCGCGCCAAATAGCGCCATTGATTGAACGGTAGTTTTACCGAGATCATAGCCGACATCCACTGCTATTGAGCAGGGATCTACTCCGGCTTGTTTCGCCATGTCAGCTCTTTGCACTAAGAACTTTGCCACATCGCCAATTAGATCGTCGTAGTGCGGATCAGGATCCTTTACACGAGGCTCTAGCCTAATGTGTGTAGCAACTACCGCCGCGTCTGCCGCTGCCGCTACCTCTAGATACTTAGGGTTAGCAAAACCAGAGATATCGTTGCCGATGCACGCCCCCACAGACAAAGACTCCTTTAGCACTTGCGCACTCCAAGTGTCTACTGAAATATACACATCAAATCGTTTGTTGAGTGCTTCAACTGCAGGAACTACTCGTTCGAGTTCCTCCTCTTCAGGGACCTCATCTCCAGGTCCTGCCTTTACCCCGCCCACATCTAAAATATCGGCGCCGTGTTCTACTAAACTCTCTGCTTTTTGCAAAAATACATCAAAAGAAAAGTAGCTACCCTTATCGTAAAATGAGTCCGGGGTTCGATTGAGGACACCCATAACTAAGGCCCGTGTTGTAAGGTCAATAACTTGACCTTTCAGACGTATCTTCACCTAAGCTCTAAAACAGCCTTGAGGTGAGAAGCCTGCGGTATCGCAAAATAGTCTCATCATCAAAAGGGTACGCATTTAAAATATCGACGAAGCGTTGGCGGGCCCCTTCGTCCTTCTTTACCTTCTCCAGTAGTTCATTCAGTTCTGCAACTATGTCAAGAACGGGCTTAGAGAGTTCAGGTAGTCCAAGTCTGATCATAGACTTCACACGCATAACCTCTGACGTCTCAGGATATTTGACTAGCAAGGTCTCAGCTTCTTCATCTCTTCCGGTTGTAAATAACAGCTCTGCAAGGCGCGCTGCGGCCTTGTCTGAGTCAGGGTCCATCTCTAGTGCCTTACGTAAAGACTCCTCATCACCTTGGCTCATAAGTTCTTCGGCCTCCGAGACAACCGGAGCCAACTTCGAGACAAAATCTCTAATCTGGTGTTCGGGAAGAGCTCCCACAAATGTATCCACAACCTGTCCGTCTTTTACCGCAAATACAGCGGGTATGGACTGGACTCTAAAGGCTTGGGAGATGCCAGGATTCTCATCGACGTTGACTTTACAAAGTGCCACCTTGCCACGAGTGTCTGCAACAACTTTTTCTATGATAGGTCCGAGGGTGCGGCACGGTCCACACCAAGGAGCCCAGAGGTCGATAACCACCGGAACACTCTTAGATCTCTCTACAACTTCCTGTTCAAAAGTAGCGTCAGTAACATCAACAGCAACCATACATTCAAACTAGCTAAAATCCCTAACTCAACCTGCCAAAAACACCGTTTAAGGTCACATATCCAGCAAAACTTCCCAACAATGTGGCATCGGAAATGCGCTAGAGTTTGACCATCGTTCAACTCACCATTCCTCACGCGCACGGCTTGTGGACACCAGACAAGATGTCTATAGCAACTTTAGAGTTAGACCACCTGATCACTAGGCCATCGACGCCTCGACTCTTAGGAGTCGGCATCCAGTCTGACTCACAGGCAGTCAAGATAGAAAACATCGCGATCAGTAGAATGTAATAGTGGCAAAGATGGACTTCGATAAGATAGATGCGTGGATTGCCGCAGTACAAGATAGGTACCGACCACCTTACACACACACATTGATCGCTGGCGGACAGTCAAACCTTACCTTTGAGATAAAAGACGGCCTAGGGGCAAGCTTTATCCTTCGACACCCTCCCCTGTCTCACGTACTCCCGACCGCTCGCGACAGGTGGATGGCGTTCAAGATAATTACAGCACTCTTAGACTCGGGTGTACCTGTTCCTAAAGGCATCGCCCTGTGCACCGACCCTCAGATCTCGGAGCGGCCATTTTACCTCATGGAGTTCGTCAAGGGTCGCATTTTTAGACAAGACAACGACGTTTACGACCTCACTCCAAGAAAACTTGGCATCGTATCAGAGTCAGTCATCGCTACCTTAGTCAACTTGCACCTGCTTGACGTAGACTCGATAGGGTTAGGGGACCTAGGGAAAAAGGAGGGCTACCTACAGAGGCAACTCAAGAGATGGAACCAGCAGTTCAAGGCTTCAGTAGGAGAGATCGGGCTCTCTTACTCCGTCGTTGAAGAGGCGCACGTCACACTGGCATATAACGTTCCGCCGCAACGCTATATGGGTTTAGTCCATGGAGACTACCGACTTGATAACACAGTCGTTGGAGAAGATCACCGTGTAGCTGCGGTTTTAGATTGGGAGATATGCACCTTAGGTGACACCCTCGCAGATCTCGGCCTTATCATGGTCTATTGGACCGACGCTGGCGATGAAACCTCAGCTCTCACGTCTGTCACAAAAACCCCAGGCTTTTATACCCGAGAGGAGATCGCAAAAAAGTACACTGAACTATCCAGTAGAGACGTGAGCGATCTTCCCTACTATGTAGCGTTCTCTTACTGGAAACTTGCCTGCATCCTAGCGGGTGTATACTCTCGCTACACCCAAGGAGCTAGCGCGGGAGATCCAGCAGACGTCTCCACCTATAAAGATCAGATCTCGTGGCTTGGAGAACAGGCACTGATCCACCTAAAGGACCTATAGACCGAAAACTCATAGAACTAAGTTCAAGAGTTTGGGTAGTTTTGCCACAACCTTCGACGGTTCCTTATCCTTTAGCGCAGAACGAACCTTTGGGGACGACAGCGCCAACGTTAGAGCGTCGTCATATGATACGTCCAAAGGTACGGTAACTTTGTCGCGGAACTTTCCACCAACTTGAATTATCAACGTCTCCACAGATGAGACCAGCATCTCAGGATTAGCAACGGGCCATCCACTTCTAAAGATAGAAGAGTCACCATGAATCCTCTCCCATATCTCTGAAGTCATATGGGGCACCATGGGCGCAAGCATCTTCACAAGTGCGTCAATTGCCTCGTCAAAAATCTCCCTTGCCACACCATCGGTACCGTGACGATAAATAGCGTTGGTGAGTTCCATAAGAGCCGCTACCGCCGTGTTATAAGACCACCGTTCATAGTCTGACGTAACCTTTGCGATACTCCGATGAACCGCCGCTTGGAGTTCAAGATCCTCACTACTTGGAATACGTTCAACGATATTCAATGTGACCCCAGGGAAACTCTCCGCCTGCCCAAGCGCTAGTCTCCATACTCTTTGTAAAAATCTATTACAGCCTTCAATAATTGCATCAGTCTGATCCGTCCAGTCAAAGCCATCAGCCGGCGGTCCGACGAAAAGGTGAAACAGTCTCAAAGAGTCTGCACCAACACTGTCAAAGTACTGCAAAGGGGTGATTAGGTTACCTTTAGACTTGGACATTTTTGATCCATTTAGCCGTACCATGCCTTGCGTAAAGAGTCGCCTAAATGGTTCCCGAAGATCACTATTCAATAGGCCAATATCCGAAAGTGCCTTAGTAAAAAATCTAGCGTACAAGAGGTGCAAGATAGCGTGCTCGATACCTCCGATGTACTGGTCGACTGGCATCCACTTCGCCACAACCTCTTTATCAAAGGGTAGACTCTCCGCGAATGGATCTGCAAAGCGCAGAAAATACCAAGAAGAGTCGACGAAGGTATCCATCGTATCGGTCTCTCTCTCAGCTGGTTCGCCACACTTAGGGCAAGTCGTTTTTCTAAAATCGGGATGCCGATAGAGAGGCGACTCGCCAGTCGGAAGAAACTCAACGTCATCTGGAGCTATTATCGGCAACTCTTCTTCTCGAGCTGGAGTTAAGCCGCAGCTGCTGCACCTAATAATAGGGATAGGACATCCCCAGTATCTTTGACGCGAGACGAGCCAGTCCCGAAGCCGGTAGTTGACCTTACTCTCCCCTAACGAGTTATCTTCTAACCACCTTATGGCCTTGACTTTCGCCTCGTCAACAGTGAGTCCGTCCATCCACTCACTGTTAATCTTTTCTCCAGCCCCGCTGTAAGCCTCTCCCGCAAAACCTTCTGGAGGTTGGACTGTTCTCAGGATTGGTAGACCATAAGCCTTGGCAAAGTCGTAGTCTCTTTGATCTTCTCCAGGCACTCCCATCACGGCGCCCGTGCCATAGTGGGCTAAGACGTAGTCTGCGACGTAAAGCGGCACCTCTTTACCATTGAATGGGTTGACCACATAGCTTCCAGTTTGCACACCACGTTTCGACTTAGTCATATCGACAGAGAGTCGCTCGATCTCTGACCGTAATCTGACCTCATCGATAAACTCTTCCACCTCACGGCGATACTCGTCTTTCACGAAACGCCAGAGACTTCGATGCTCGGGAGAGACTACGGCATAGGTGATACCAAATCCTGTATCTGGGCGGGTCGTAAAGACTCTCAGAGCGAGATCTGACTCTCCGACAACACTTAAATCAAGCTCTACACCGACCGACTTTCCAATCCAATTACGTTGCATCGTTTTTACCTGTTCAGGCCAGTCGAGGCCGTCAAGGTCTTGCAAAAGTTCCTCAGCATAGTCAGTGATCCGGAAGAACCACTGTTCCAGGTCTTTTTTTACGACGATGTCACCAGAGCGCTCACAGGTCCCATCCGAAAGCACCTGTTCATTTGCTAGAACAGTTTTACATCCCGGGCACCAGTTAACTGGTGCCATCGCCTTATAAGCAAGTCCAGCTTCGAAGAGCTTGATGAAGAGGTACTGCGTCCATCTCATATAGCTCGGATCATGACTCTTTAGTTCTCTTCGCCAGTCGTATACAGCGCCTAGACGAACAAGTGAGGCTCGCAGTTCCGCCACCCTTGCATCGGTAAAGGTTCTAGGGTGAACGCCGGTCTTTATAGCAGCGTTCTCTGCCGGCAGTCCAAAGGAGTCATAACCCAACGGAGAAAGTACCGCCTGACCATTCATAGTCCGGTACCTGACATTCAGATCCCCGAACGTATAGTTCCGAACATGACCTTGGTGTGCTGATCCTGATGGATAAGGATACATACAAAGCACATAAGACTTCTCTCGAGGGTCGTCGAAGGAGACTTCAAACTCTCCGCTCTCCATCCATTTACGTTGCCACTTGGGCTCTATTTCACTGGGATTAAAGGCTTCAGCCATAAGAAAACACTAGCGTCGAAGTGCACTGACGCCTCTCATTGAACTCTAGTTGACGAAAAATTGAATAATTGGTTCAAGGCGTATCTGACTCGTGCCGATCAGGTGATATTAACTACGAGGGGAGAACTATGCCCACAGTCATCAATTCGCAGCTTTCGGCGGTTATAGACTCTTACCTGAAAGGGCTCAAAGACTCTGATCCAAAGAGACTGCTCGAGTACTCTGTAAACCTACATAGTGCCTGGACAGATACTCTCAACTCCTTTGGTATCAGAGATGACGATATCGTCTTAGACGTCGGTACTGGACTTGGGTTAATCCCCTTCGATATAGCATCCAAAACCACAGCAAAGGTAGTAGGGTGCGATATCTCAACGGATTATATCGACCACGCAAATCACATCCTAAAGAAAATGGCGGGGGCGCAACTTTTGCGAGATGAAAGTCGCCTTAGCTTTGATGTAGCCAACATCACCTCCCTGCCTTATGACTCCAACTACTTTTCAAAGGTGATAGTAAGGGAGGTCTTTTCCTACCTATCCGACCCTCAAATCGCTGCTCAGGAACTGCATAGAGTTAGCAAGTTGGGCGCTGAGATTCTTGTAGAGGATATCGACGACTCACTTTATATAACCTATCCACAACCATCACAGGCCTTCGAGACCCTATTCAATGTCGTAAAGATGTTACAAAACGATAAAGGCGGAGATCGAAACGTCGGTCGCAAGTTGAGCACATACCTCAGTGGATCTGGACTCTCGATTATGAACATTAAAGTAATTACAGAGAGTTCACACCTAAGCAGCGATCAGATGTGGGCAGAGAAGGAGTTCATCGCTAGACAACTGATCGCTCTAAAACCACAGGCACTTGAGAGAGAGTTGGCATCCGTTGTAGAGTTCGACACTGCATTTAACTCATGGCTCTTGGAAGATGTCCAGCCTGGATTTCGAATGAACGCCCGAATCCTGGTGCATGCCAAGAAATCCGTCGAACGCTTCCAGGGGCAGTTTCTTTCATTGAACTAAAGGCAGTTCGCCGAAACTATCCAGATAGTTATCAACTTTGATAAGACTATTAATGAGAGCTTCCATGCAGTCACGACCGACAACACCTTCGATCTCGCTCCACACCTCATGAGACATAGCAAACACCTTTATCGCTACTTTCTCGCCTTCTTTAGTAAGGGAGATGTCGTATCTCTTGTGGCTTCGTTCCTTCTTTTCGCAAAAACCCTTGTCAATCAAAGACTCAAGGGACCGATGTATAGACATCGGGTCCGCAGCTAGATACTTCGCGCGGGCTCTCGAACTCATTCCAGGCATCAAGGCGAGATTCCGAATCAATGCGGCTTCGACGGTAGTCAATCCAAGCTGAGCTACCATCTCAGCCCACCTTATCTTCTGTCTCCTCGCGACCTTCGAGAGCATAAACCCTGCGTCATTTGAAAGCCCGTATCTAGTCAGCTCCTCCATGTTGATCCTCCTGAACGAAGATTTCAGCCACAATCTCCACACCCTTTGAGAACCTCGGCATTCCAGCGGTTACGAGAGTAGTCTCCAAAACCCCCATCATCTCCGTTGGAGTCGCCCCCGCTTTCACTGCCGCCCGAGCGTGTAACGCCGCGGGTTCATCCTCCCCTAAAGCCAGTAATTGAGCAAAATGAACGAGCTGCTGAACTTTTGCCGAAAGCGGATTCTCCGCAAGGAGCTTCTTTCGCAGACTCTCAACCTCAAATACGCTTTCTAACCTATCAGCAAGTTCTGCCAGTTCAAACCGCTTTTGGACAGAATTCGGAAACTTTCCAAACGTCGATTCGTATCGAGCCCTGATATCGTCGATGCTCATCGTCATCGCCTCGCTCGTGCGATCGACTCACGAACTGCATCTAGTGCACCTTCAGGAAAGTCAACTCCTCCACCGATGGAACTCGCAGCTAGCTCAGCCGTCGCAGCCTCTTCAATTGCAAATGCAATGGACGCTGTCTCTGGTATCGAGCTTCCGAATACCAAGACACCATGGTTGGCAAGTAGAACTCCCTTGATATTTTCGTCTTTGACTAATGCCTGTTCGATACCTTCTACTGACTCCTTCGATCCCCTTGGTCCCCACTGTGCAACAGGCACAGGAGATGCTTGGCCGAAGCGGAGTAAAGCCTCATACCTTGAAGGTATCTCTTTATGTGCCAGGGCGAAGGCAGTAGCATTGGGCGAGTGCGTATGAAGCACACACTTCGCAGAATTGAGGTTCTTATAGACAGCTGCATGCATCGTCAAAATCTCGCTTGTCGTAGGATCCACATCACCTTCGATAACCTCCGCATCTAGGTTTACAAGCGCAAACGTCGATTCATTCAAATCGACCGCACTGCCCCGAGTTCCAATTAGGAAAGTGGTGTCTGAGGCACGTCCGCTAAGGTTTAGATGTTTCGACGGAGTTAGAATCGACGAGTTGAAAACTCTATCCCTCAACCCTAACAGTTCTTTTACAATCGATTGGTTGCTCACTGAAAAGCTCCTTTTATATAGATAAATCTACATTGACGGTAGTAGTTCGCTACTCTATTGGCCCTTTGGAGGTGTGACCTTCGTCCTAAGAGAACCATATCAAGATGTTCGTCCGGAATAGCTCTTATAAACCGCTATTATCTAGTAGCACACAAATTGGGGGTGTAGCTCAGCTGGTAGAGCGCTTGACTGGCAGTCAAGAGGTTTCGTGGGTTCGAGCCCATCACCTCCACCACATTCTCGCAGTTCAGAGCATGTATTCATTAGAGTGCATAGGTTTTTTGAACACTCCGTGACCCTTGAGATGTCCCCTAACGACTCGGTGGACTAGAATAATCAACATGAGACAGCCTAAAACACGTAGAGCTAAGGGAATGGGTTCGGTCAAACTCTTCGGGCCTGATCATTACCGAGCCGTGTTGAGATGGACGGATGAACTAGGTAAATCAAGAGAGCGTACCAGAATCACTAAGACAAAAGCCGAAGCCGAACAAGCTCTCAGAGAATTTCGAGCAGAGCAACTCAACAACCTAGAGAAGGTACGGCCTTCAACCGTTGGCGCTTTGGTTCAAGAGTGGCTTTCGTCACGTGAAGGTGACATAAGCGAAGCGACCTTAGCTCAGTATCAATGGGCCACAGACAAGATAATTACAGAACTTGGCAGCGCAAGATTAGATATCCGCTCAAGTGTGATAGATACCTTCATAGCGGAACTCGACCTAGCTTCACGTTCAAAGTCACTGATAAAGAAAGTCTTAGGTATGTCATTCGAGTACGGCATCACGCAAAAGCTGACCGACAACGACCCTACAAAAGGAACAAAGACGATCCGAATTGAGCGCAAAGAACCGCAAGCATGGACTAGCGACGAGTTGCAGACGTTCTTACGAGCTACAGAGAATGACCGATTAGGTTCTCTTTGGTTCCTACTCGGTTCTCTCGGCTTACGTCGTGGCGAAGCTCTAGCTTTACGTTGGTCAGACTTCGACTCCGAGAAGTTCACGCTATCTATAACGAAGAGTCGCAAAAAGGCAGGTTCTAAGGTCATAGAGGCCGAAACAAAGACAGCTCGATCAGTTCGCACTCTCCCAGTTCCGAGAGCAGTAGCGACCGTTCTTGAAGCTCACAGAACGAGACAGATAACAGAGAGCGAATACCTACTCTCACTAGGAATTAGAGCGCAAAGCGAGTACATGTTTCTCTCGGAGTTTGGGAAACCGTTAGATCCTGATAATACAAGTAAAGCCTTCAAGAGGTTCGCTAGAGAAGCAGGCTTGGGAGACAAGCACGTTCACGAATTACGTCACCTATCAGCGTCTTTACTCTTAGCTAGAGGCGTGCCAATGGCCGAAATCTCAAGAATCTTGGGGCACAGTTCATCACGAGTTACGGACGCAGTGTATGCGCATCTTTCAGTTGAGGACTTGCGACCGTCACTTGAAAGAGTTTGGAGATAACACGTCGATTCATAGCATAACGGTCAGCACTTTTGGGCCATGCCATAAAGGAGGATTAGGGACGAGATAGAGTGCTCACGCATCGCAGGAAAACCTCAAATATACGTCCTTCTCTGAACGTGTAACACGTTGGTGATACCATAGTAAAGTTGTCACTTCACAAGCGACCTGATAGGAGAAATTTATGAAAGCTGTTATCACCATAATTGGACTTGCGCTTATTGCGTATGCAATATTTCAAGCTTACAAGTCATCCCAAAAGGAATCTAAAGAACTCGGCACAGTCGCCTCGTTGCCGCCCAGCGTACAACAGGCTGTTATCGCAATGAGCGATTCTTACAGAGCTTCTTTCTTTGCGGAATATGATCAAAAGCGTAAAAAGACTTCAATCGGTTATGTGTTGTGGTTCATCTTCGGCTTTCACTATCTCTACTACGGTAAGGTTGGGCTTCAATTCGCATACTGGTTTACGTTCGGTGGTTTGGGGGTTTGGACACTTATTGACCTCTTTCGTATGCCCTCTATCGCTCGCCAAGCCAATGAACAAATTGCGCGCCTAGCGCTTCAAACTCTACAAATCGGTGCGAGTTTCAACCCTTCAGCAGGACAGCGGAGAGTTGATCCACCTAACGACAAACCTATGCTCTCCTAAAGGTAATTTCACTCAGTAGTGTTAGGCAACCGAGCGTCGAGGTGACATGATGGATCATATCTTGTGGTCAGCTCGACGCTAAGTGAGAACTAAACCCAGCCGATTAGCAAACCGCCAGCAATGGGCGAGACTGACAGTGTTTTACCAGGTCTCGAACCGATTTCTCCTATGTGCTCTTCAATCGCGGGATCAGAGATACTGATAGGCTCAAGTCCGGCCCGTTCGAGAACACGCTTAGGTGAGATAGTCCAAGAGAGTTCGCAACACTTGAAAGTTGTTGGCTCGTGAATCGTTTTCCATACAGTACGGGTCACAGTTTTGTCGATCCTATCCATAGGCCCAGGTGATGTTCTGCGACGACGTGACTTCACTTGCACCCGTGCTCCTTGTGGTGACATAACCACTCTCGATAACGTACTACCACACTTTGTACATTTATTCATAACTAAATTATAGCGACAATATGTAACGTGATGGAACACACGTACTATAATGTAATTATCGATTTGCGGGCTTTTCCCTTTCCGCTTCTGAGAGTTGCATAGCGAGGATCAGGGCAAAAAGGTAGAAACATGCCCAAAATCAGTAACCCAGCTCCAACGGCGGAGCTTTTATCTATCGTCGAGGCTGCGACGGTTCTCGGAGTCTCTCGCGGGACGATCTATCGCTTAGCGACAGCCGGAACCCTGAAATCCGTAAAGTTAGGTGGACGCAGACTAGTAAGACGGTCTGACCTTCAATCGTTCATCGAGTCTTTGGAAGAAGTTCAGTGAAAGCGAAAATCCCCTGCGAACAGGGGACTCACCGCAAACAAGCTAGCTACATTCTACACCAAGTCGATTGGGATAGATGCGCTAATGAGTTAGAAGCTAGCAGAGATGTAATCGATCATATCTCTACGACTCTCGACCAAGCAGAGAACTCTCTGAACAACACGCTCAGCACTGCTAGGGAGATTGTAGAGGTACTCCAATGAGCGCCTTTGAAACAGTGCTAGAGAAACTTGAGTCGGTGAAAACTCTACCTAACGGTGATGTTATGGCTCTCTGTCCTGCTCACGCAGATAAGCAGCCTTCGCTCAGCGTCAAGAACTCTGACTCCAAAGTGCTTTTGAAATGTTTTGCATCTTGCACAACTGAACAAATACTCGGTGCTTTGGGTCTATCTATGTCTGA
>JAJYHJ010000066.1 GCA_021784785.1 Actinomycetes bacterium
ATCTTCCACATGCCACCGACGACGGCTGGGAAGTGTCCTTATTTCCCCCAGCTAGACTGTGCTGTGTCGGCATCTATTGCCGAGCTTCGCTGGGAAGTGTCCTTATTTCCCCCAGCTAGACTGTAGTTGTGCCTATAATTCCTAGTAAACGCTAGTTTTTTAGGAGTTATAGGCATCAAAAATTGTGAGTTGTTCAGGTCGATCTTCGCTCGGAACACGTTTTTCTCCTTCGTATCTCAGCATCTTCGACCATTCAACATCACTCACGGCAAGCATTCTAACGGCACCGCCCGTGGGTATCCCATAAGCAACGCGTTTAGCCAACCACTCAAGTCCTGACGAATTCACAAGATACTTTGCATAGACACTTAACTGTATTCTACCAAACCCCAGTTCTTGAAGGCCGTGTCTATATCGAGTAGCGTCCCTCCTATGAATTTTTGTATCAACAGGCAGATCAAAGAAGATAATTGCCCACACTGGTTCATCCGTTTTCACTTCTAACCTCAAACACCGGCACTTCCAACGCTGGAGATTCTCCCTCCGCATATATCGCGAATTTCCGCGCAAAATGAGAAACCACTGTACTGACAGTTGCACCGGATCTATCAAAGGTTGTCTCGCACACACTTACAAGGTCTTTTTTGCACGCGCTATCTAAAGTGGCATGTCGCCCCCGTGCAGTAATAGCGATTAGATCCGCCGCCGGGCGAAATGGCTCTATAACGTCGTCAACTAGCGCAAAATTATTTGCTCGTTCGTGATGCCAAATGCCAAGTGCTGGATTTAACCCCGCCGATACCACTGCGCGCACGCATACTCCTCTGAGAACCGCGTATGTATAGTCCAAAAAACCATTTAGGCCTTCTCGGCTACCAGGTAATCTCCTAAACTCGTTGCCGTCGTCTAAAGCCCTCCAATAGAACCGAGCTGCCCTGGCTTCAACGTTTGATGGATCTCCTGATTTGACAGCTCTCGAGAGATCAGTGAGCTCAGAGTATCCGTTTCCTTTGAAATACCTTAGAACTTCAGCTTGCCCTCGAATTTTCGACTTCACAATACGCATCCAAGCGTTCTTCTGTCTAGGTACGGACAGAGAAGCCTGCGCGCGCTGTCTAGTTGCCACTCTAGAGTTCTCCGACCACCCGAAGGTAGTCGCAATAGGAACGCCTTTCCAATCACAATGAACAATCGAAACATCAAACACAGCGGCTCGGTCGAAAGTGCTTTCATGTAATATACAGTGAGGTCCGACCATAAGCACAGCTACGTCCATCAAAGCAATCGATTGTTCACCTATGTAGAGGTGTCCTTTCCCGGCAGCAACCTCACCGCGGTATCCTATAGCATCGATGACTCTCCACGCTCCGGGCACTCCAAAAGCCTCCTGGCCTCCGACATGGGTTCCCAACTCTTAGGAAGACCAGAATCATGCCACCTCGGCCTACCTAGTGAACTTCGACGTATAACCTTCAGGCCTTGAGCACTAAAGATCACTTGACACGCAGGCCACCAGCCACGGCCTATGAGTATTGCTTTTACAGCATCTATATCCCGATTCGTATCCAAGACACCCTCTGGAGCAAGATAGCTTGGTCGTACTCTCAATTTTGCGTTAGAAGGAAAACCGTCCAACCTAAATCGTCTTTCAGGAAATACTTTAAGAAATTCCTGAATGTCACCAGATCCTGGCACCGAGTCAACGCTGGCAAACTCAAATTCATCTCCAGTAAATATCGGTCCAAGTAATACTGCTTCGCCCGAGCCAACCTTCTCTGAAACCTTTGCTTCCGAATTTCTCATTGAAATACTGTATAAAGGAAGTGGATGTGTAAAGATGTCGATTCCACGTCGATTTAGGCCGTTAAGCGCCAAGTCAGCGGTAAAGACACGAACCATACCAAAGCGGACCTTGTCCTTTTCCAACCAAGCATAGATACGAGCATGATGGATATATCCCATCTCTGCAGCTCCACCCCTCACTGGAATCATCGCAGCTGCAGTCGGAAATAATCGAATCTTGGACTGCGGACTCAAAGTTCCAGAGGTAAGTACAAGTTCACGATCCCAGTCTTCAGGGATCAATCCACTCTTGGTCGTTGCGGACCTGACCCGAAGCTCTTCCCAGACTTCGGGATCCACCACTCGAGCAATCTCTGCAGAGGTCCATTTTTCGCCAAGAACCTTTTGATCAAGTGGTCTGATAGTGTCTGCATGCACTGGACCGTGGTTAGCCCGAAGTCTCAGAGGATTTACAACGGCAATTCGGTCTTGCGCAGCTTCGGATCGAATCATTTCGATCAATAAGTTTGCATGATCCCACCATGTATTCCATCCACTAGTTGCCGATATTTTCTCATTGGAAAGAGCGACTGCCTCTTCCCAGCATGTCTTGTAACGGTCCTTGCTGCCACCGCTGTTACATCTCTCAAGCATATAAAAGTCTCTAAACTCCACTGCTCGAGCAACTTGAATGCCTACAGATCGATTCAAAATCGCAACCATCGCCGCGTCAACGGCGTGGTGTCTACGGTCAAGTCTCTTTTTATTTTCGTACCCTCGTCCCAATACCTCCGATATATTCAGTCCAATATGCTTTCTAGCTTCCGAGTTGATAACTCCCGAAAACACCTCAATGGGAACCCCTTGATACTTGGATTTAATACGGTCTCTTATAGCCACTGCGGCATACGCTGTAGATTCAATACTTCGATCATCCAAGTTGTCATCTTGACTTTTGCGCATCAGTCGCCACTTCAATGACTCCTTATAGCCTTTAAACTCAGTACGCGTCCAGCGCCCTCCTTCTGGATAAGGGAGAGCAGCTACCTTCCGTAGAGTCTCCTTTAGCTGCTCGGGTGAAGCCCAGAGTCCAAAAGGGCGCTTACCCTTACTCAAGTTACAGGATCTACAGACCAACGCTAAGTTAGACCAACCATTTTTCCCGCCGTCGGCTCTCGCCACGATGTGATCGATCTCAGAGTTGTCCCAAGTGATCGAAGCGTCACAGTAAAGACATCGAGATTCGAAAATCTGTAAAAGCGTATGACGAACAACATCGCCTCGAGAAGGAGAAGATACGCCAGAGTTGACAAGTTCTTCTCTTTTGAGATCATTTACAGTTTGTTTTTTACGTTGCTCGGATTCAACTTTAAGCTTCGATTTTGGAGACTTAAGACCTTCGCGCGCCAACTCTACAACAACCTTGGACGGCGCACCCCACCGAAGCTCCGCCGAAGATAAAAATTTTCGAATCGCCGAGATATTGCGATCGACCGTTGGCTGTTGAGTTAGTTCTTCAAAGGTCGGAAGAGGCGGAGTCCAGTCAGGACCGATCTGAAACACTGCTTCAAGAGCGCCGCGCAAATCACATCCACTCGTTCGCATCTTTTCATTTAGTAGGCTAAGAGTTCTCCGGCTATAGCTTGAGCGGCCAGATGGAAGCTCTAAATGACCTTCAAGCAAGAGTAGCTCCTCCTCTGGAAGTTCCGCGAGGAGCTGCGCTACTGATTCATTTGCATCCTCTAAAGAACTTAAAATAGCACTCTCCGCTAAAGTTGCAATTAGGTAGAT
>JAJYHJ010000037.1 GCA_021784785.1 Actinomycetes bacterium
TTTCAACATCCTTTTCTGACTTCTTGAAACAATTCTCATGCTTCAAGCCTATGAACCGTGGTGTTGAGAGTGGGGCCAATTCAGTCAATCGTGGTGGGGCCAGATTGGTCAAGTGTTTCCATTTGTAGCTGTAAATTTACGACTTATGCGACAAAGAAGCTTTTCGTTTGCAGTTAGAAGTGGGAGTCTAAGGTATGTGCGCCAACGAGTTGCGTCGTAGAGAGTCACTGATCATTTTAGTCATCACAGTGCGCCTGTTCTTAGAACTTCAAGGAAGGATCGTTGAAGGCGCCCTTTAGTTTGTAGATTGAGAAGTACTTGCGATCCGATCAAAACCATATTTTATGAGATGCTTGACGGGATTAAGATGTGACTGGGATGTGATTGTCCGGTTTTAGGGGTCAAGAGGTACCTTCGATATCAACTCATTGATGTTTATGGATCGTTTATAAGGTGCTGATTGGATTTCGCTGTTGGATCACCCATCTCAAGCAACAGAGTAGCGCCTGTTGCAAGATCAGCGCGTGACGAAATGGGATCGTAGCGTATTTTGGTAAAAAAGAATGGCAAGACGTATGAGTAGGGAGGTCAAGGCGAAGTACGCTACTGATACAGCGATAAATCCAAGCGCAGTTCCTTGCCCAACGAGCACTCGAATAACCATTCCAATGGCAACGGTCGAGATGACTACGATCACCCCAGAAATGGGAGATGATATTGAGAGTCTACGAACTTTAACGAAAAGCCAGCTAACCGTCGCGCCGATAAGAAATGGCCAAGAAGTTCTCCAAACTCCGGAAAGCGAGTCAGTATGACCGTGTGCCGAACGTCCGATCATAACGAAGGATAAAACGGCGAGTAGATCGATGAGATAAAAAGCGATCTTCTTCATGCAATCACTCTAGCAAGTGGCTCTAACCTTCAGTATGTCTTGTGCTAGTCAACTGTTACAGAAGCTACGGGGACAGTCTTTGAAAGGTTTCCCAGAGTCTTCTTTATGTTTCCCAAGTGTGCTCTCTGGGAACGATTACTCAAGTAAATAACTTTCTTTACGTTGTCATTACCTTTCTCCCTTAGTTTGGTACATGTAGGAAATCTACAAAGAAGGAGTTAGTAATGTCCTGGATAGCAAAGAACTTAGTGTTGATGATCATGGTCACGACTATGATTATTACGATCTTATCCGTTGGAGTATATTTCGAGTACCGAGGTGAGAAAGAGTCTTTGGCTAGGCCGGACTTCCTTACGAAAGAGATTGCTGATCTCGAACCTACCGATGCAACGTCCAATGGTGAGATTAAAGAGCTTATAACTACTTCGAAGTAACCGAAGACAGATCTCTAGCGACAACCGAGAACACGTGCAGAGGACTCAAATGGGTCCTCTGCCGTGCTTGTACGCCCGACAAGGGTGATCGATTGGAGGTGGAAGTCCTCTAGGGGAAGCGGCGATACAACCCTGAGCTGGAGGCAACTGCGTCACTGAAGTGGGGTGGGAAGGAAGCCCGAGGCGAGACCTCTGCGCCGAGGAACACGAACTGCGTACAAGACCGATCTGCCTGGGTAAGCCAGTAAGTTATGGTAAAGCCCGTCATCGGCTAAGGGGCGGGTACGTAAACGCAGCGGGAGTAGAGGGAAATCTATTATTCTTATTCTGGGAGATCTGTTCGGGTGTCTTTATCTAGATAAAGACGGCTGTGATTGGAAACAACATAGCTGACCGGACAGAAGTCAGCAGAAGCCAAAGTACCAAGTAGGGGTGAGATAATAACTAGGAAAGGGCCGAACGTCAAAGAGACAATGAACGTGATACTCGAAGGTGAATCTAATAATCGCAGCTATCCCACTCAACTGGGCCTCTTTAGAGAAGTAGAGGTGAAACCTCAAGATATCTTCAGAGAGCGTAGGATCCACTCGGCGTCCACGTCACAGAACTCTCAACCAATACTTGCCGAAAGAGAGCAACTAGAAGAGTTGTTCGAGGAAGTATTCTCGAAATCTAATCTCTCTCGGGCACTAGAGCGCGTTGAAGCAAATAAATGTGCTCCTGGCATAGACGCCATGACTACGGAGCAACTCAGGCCGTGGCTCCATGACAACTGGCAAGAAGTACTGGAATCTATTCAATGTGGCAATATAGACCCATGCCAACAAAATTGGTCGAAATCCCCAAAGCCAGCGGTGGTATGAGGACACTAGGCGTGCCAACGGTGTTGGACCGATTGATCCAACAATCCATTGCCTAGGTAATTAGTCCAATCTTCGAGCCCGTTTTCTCGGACTCCTCCTTTGGATTCTGGCCCAAAAGAAGCGCTCACCACGCACTTTTGAAGGCTCAGGAATACATCAACGGAGACCACCGCTATAGGGTCAGCGTTGACCTTGAGAACTTTTTCCATATGGTCAATCATGATGTGCTTATGGCAAAGATGGCTGGAAAGATAACGGACAAGAAGCTGCTAAAGCTGATACGTGGATATTTGACTAGCGGCATTACGCTTGATGGTGCCCTAGTGCAGAGAAAACAGGGAATTCCACAGGGGTGACCACTATGCAAAGCTTTGCATAGTGGTCACCCCTTAGTCCGCTGCTCTCGAACATCATGCTCGACGACTTGGACAGAGAGCTAGAGTCTCGTGGTCACCGATTCGTTTGCCACGCCGATGATATCCGTATCTTTTTGCGCAGCAAGCGGGCAGCAACAAGAGTGTTAGATGGAGTTACTTAATTTGTCGAACACCGACTGTAGCTGAAGGTGAATGTCGAGAAGTCCGAGGTCACAACGTCAGCAAAAGCTGTGCTGTTGGGCTTTGAGTTGTACTTCGGTGCAGGACAGGTCAAGGTTCGTGTCGCTTCGCCCGCCGTAGAGCGGTTCGAGATGCGGATACGGAACTGGGGCGTGTCTATGCGACATCACATCTCTCGCCTCAACCGATACATCTCGTCCTGGATGGCCTACTTCAGAATTGCCGACACTCCAAATGTGTTCGACAACCTTGACAGATGGCTGCGACGGCATCTGAGGCAGGTCTACTGGAGGCAGTGGAAGTACATCAGGACCAGACCGCTTGTCTTGTCAGCTTGGGTATCAGTGTGGACAAAGCCCGACTGGGGTGCGTCGTCCAAAGGCTCTTGGCGACTGGGCAACACGTATGCGTTATCGATCGCTCTTTCCAATGCCTACTGGACAGAAATGCTGGCCTGGAAGCGGGTCGAGAAACACGGCCCCCTCCCCAATTTTAAATCTGCCGCTGGAAGTTAATTCAAGTCTTTTTATGAAACGTCTGCACCATGTGCTTGAATAATTTGTTGTATTATACGTGTTTTATCAAAGGGAGTGAAGATCATTTGTGGAATCCTAGGGAATATGCGAAATTTCAAAGCGAGAGATCGCAACCTTTCTAAAGTGTAATGCCTCCTACCAGGAAAAAATAAGGACGACAAGACCTAAGCATCAGACGATGCGAGAGTGGTCTTTGCATTGTGAGATGCTGAGGGCTAGGCGACCCTTTCGGTTACGGTGACCTCGAATCCGAGAGCCTTGATCCGCC
>JAJYHJ010000054.1 GCA_021784785.1 Actinomycetes bacterium
GCGATACTGGCCGTGCTTGGAGAGGCGAGAACGACCCTCAGACGAGTGAGAATGAAGCCCAAGGGAAGAACCTTGAGAACGGTGCATCTGGCGAGTAGACTCACTATTTATCATTCAGATGCAACGGGGAATGGACCGATGTTAGCTATTAAGAAGCGAAAATCTGAGCGGACATGGGTATGCCTAGATATCGTTGTGAAAGTGTTCTAAGGCTTGAGTGCAACCAACGGCGAACTACCGGGATCAACCGTTGCTAAGAGTATGGGGAGTACTCTTGATGGCTGGAATATTACCAGGAGGAGAGAGCGGTCAATATGTAAGAGACCATTTGGTATGAATGACGTTCAGTCAGTAGCTCCTATGACGATCGCTTACTCAAAGCTCATTTGAAGAATTCGTAACTGCACGTCATTAGCGCTCGTTGTGTTTTCGCTTCTGAAGACTGTAACACGGCCAGAGATGGAACTTATTTGAAATGGGGTTTTGATTCCGACTTCCCAGTAGTGACCGTCCGAGCCAGCAATGCTCGCAAATATCTGGACTCCATTTCCCCTCGAGGAGTCCTGGATAATATTCCAGCCAAAATGCTTTAACGAAGCTATGAAGAAGCTGTTGATTTGTCTCTGTGAGTAGGTAGTGGATAACACGATTGCCCTATCGAAGGTTCCAGAACCACCGTCATAGTTGATATCTGCCTTAATTTTGGCATTCGCGGGGACATATAGTGCTTTTAAAACATTTCGCGGTACGGTTGTATCACTGCTGACGAGGGGACGGAACGCAGGATAGGCACTCTTGTAAGGCGATGGAATCGTGATAGTTGAGTTAACGGTGGATATGCCTGGAACAGAGGCTATCGTTCCAAGGCTAACTACCACAAGCACTGACCCATAAAGTAGATACTTTGTTCTCTTACTCAGGTTCACTTAATCTAGTTTCTCACTTGCATAGGTTGAGGTGCAGCGTCCGTGACGTTCTTTTAACTCTTTTTACAGAATAGACGGACGCTGCGCATGTTGATGACTCAGCCGTCTGGGTGGCAGGATTTGCTCGGCTTCTTACTAATCTGGATAAGCTGGCGACGTGGCCGAGTGGTTAGGCAGAGGCCTGCAAAGCCTTGTACAGCGGTTCGAATCCGCTCGTCGCCTCCAGTTTAGGTTGGTGGTCGAAGGTCTTGGAATTTAAGTTAGAGGCACCGAGTGCCGAGATGGTGTATCTGTGTTTTTTAACCGGTGACGGTAGGGCCGAGACCGATAGGGTAGAGTTAAAGGAACGAGGAACTGGGGTCTTTGCCGCTACTGTCAACGGTGTTTCAGAAGGACAGCTTTACGGTTTTCGAGTTCATGGACCTTGGGACCCCTTAGCTGGACAGCTTTACAATCCAAACAAACTTCTATCTGATCCGTATGCGAAGGAGTACTTCGGCGATCTAGAGTACACCGATGCGAGGTGGCAGATAGGTAGTCAATCTAATGACTCGTTTCTCGCCGACGAAAGGGACTCGATAGGGACGGTACCGATATCGAAAGTGACATCTTCGTTAGGGAGCGAGTTTCTTAGCCCCCCGATAGACCGGAGTACTCTACAACATGAAGGTTCGGGCTCGATCTATGAAGCCCATGTTAAAGGAGCGACACAGAGGATTCCAGGAGTTGACCCTAAAGTTAGAGGCACCTACCTTGCTCTTGCTTCAGATCCGTTTATTGAACATCTTCTCTCTTTAAAGGTTGACATATTAGAACTAATGCCTATCTTTGAGTTTTTAGATGAGCCTGAGGTTAAAAACAAGGGTAAAAGAAACGTCTGGGGGTACAATACCTACGGATTTTTCGCTCCTACTCGACGTTACGTTACAAAGAACTCTGATCTCTCGTCAGGTCAGCAACTTCGCTACGCAATTGAACGTTTACACGCGGCCTCAATCAAGGTGGTGCTTGATGTGGTCTACAATCATAGTGCTGAGGGTGGTGTTCAAGGGCCAACGTTGTCTTTTCGAGGTATCGACAATAGGAACTACTACCTTGTTCAAGATGGCGGAACCTACCTGAATTGGTCAGGTACTGGCAATACCTTTGATGGCTCCTCTCCGCTGTTTTTGCGCTTCGCTCTTGATTCGATGAGATACTTTGTCCAAAGTTTTGGAGTCGATGGATTCCGATTGGACCTTGGGGCTGCGCTGTCCGTAGGCTCTTATGAAGGTGCTGCTATACATCTGCCCCCTACAGATTCGCCTTTTTACCTTGCACTGATGCAAGATCCGACCTTGCGAGATCGAATTATTGTAGTCGAACCTTGGGACGCCACAATGGAGGGGCAGATGGCCGGACAGTACCCCGCAGGGATTTCTGAATGGAACGGTAGCTTTAGGGATGATGTGAGACGATTTTGGTCATTCGATAAGACAAGTTTTGGTGCGTATGCGACAAGGCTTTGTGGCTCTGAGGACCTATTTGGAAAAAACAGGAGAAACCCTTCTTCTTCCGTCAACTTTGTTACCTGTCACGATGGATTTACTCTCTTTGACTTAACTCATTTTCGAGAGAAAGACAACTATGAGAATGGCGAGAATAATCAAGATGGCTCGTCTTTTGAACCAACTTGCTACATTCCCAACGACCTTGAGATAGACGTAGTAGAGGCAGAGACACTGAGGATGCGTACGATTCGGTCACTGATCGCAGCTCTTTACCTCTCACTCGGCAGGCCGATGATTACCTACGGCGACGAGTTTGAGCGATCTCAAGGGGGTAACAATAACGCCTACTGTATCGATTCCATAAAGACGTGGTCTTCGTGGCGCTCTTCCAGAACTACACACTTCGTGCGTGAAGCTGCAAAAGTAAGGTCATCTTTGTCAGATCTTTTCAAACCAGCATTCTTGGAGGAGCGGAGATCTTCACGCGAGGAGATATTTGATCCATTCCAAGACGAAGTGGAGTTTTATAAAGAAGATGGTACGCCCTTTGTATCAGACGAGTGGAGTGGAGAAGTTTCAAGAACACTGTCGATTGTCAGATCGCGACACGGGAAGAGCACTACTGAATTTGGAGCAGTTCTTACCATATCAAATCCGTCGTTAGACGATGTGTTGGTCACCATCCCTGAGGTGGCGCATGTGAGGGAATTTACAGTTCTGTTGGACTCTTCCTTGTCCCTAGACGATAAGGTCAAGTTTCTATCTGGAGGAAGTGTCGAAGTTCCGGCCAAGTCTCTAATTGCCTTGTTGGCATGGAGAAACGGAGTTCACTGCTAAAATGTATAATTACGGGCCGTTGGCGCAGCTGGTAGCGCACTTGCATGACGCGCAAGGGGTCAGAGGTTCGAGTCCTCTACGGCCCACCAAGTTTTTGTAGCGACGCCAAGGCTATCCTCGTGTCCGCTACGAGAACATTTTCATCAGTCACGCCGGGAATCCCTGTCCGTAAGAGCGGGGAGAGATAGGCGCATATTAGCTCGGTCTCCTTTGGTTCTCTATGTATGTCCTCAATACATCTAGGCTTGCGCCTCCCGCCGAAGCGACAAAGTACGATGGCCCT
>JAJYHJ010000038.1 GCA_021784785.1 Actinomycetes bacterium
TCTAGTGTCGTCTCCTAGAGGAGACTCCACCTTAATAACAGTTGCTCCTAGGTCGCCCAGCATCATGGTCGCATAAGGACCTGCTAACACTCGACTAAAGTCTGCAACTACGATACCGGCAAGCGGACCGCTTGCCGGTTGATGTTCATCGAGCACAACTGTAGCTTATCCCCTTTGTTTGGAACTTTGGTGTTGCTAACTGGTGTCTGTGACGGCGTTATTAATGAATTATTGACCGATTTGGCCCTGGCGTTTACGCCTGGTTAACAGAGCCAGACCTAACGTTACTTATATGGCAGATCTCGTAGTTGTAATTGGTTCAGTTGGGTTTTTTGCCCTGATGTTGTTGGCTATAGAAGCGTTAGATAAGGCATAAATATGACAAACTTGGTTCTTTTTATTATTTCAGTTGTGATTTTTATCTACCTTTGGGTGTCTTTGTTTAAACCGGAGTGGTTTTAATGGACGCAGTTCTTCAGATTGCAGTGCTCTTTGTAGCGTTGGCGGTGACTTGGCGCATTTTAGGTGCGTACATGGCTGACGTCTATAGCGGTAAGTCGAAGTGGCTGGATGTCTTGGAAAGACCCATCTATCGACTCTTAGGAGTTGAACCCAAAAGTGGTCAGAGCTGGAAGCGTTACGGGGCTTCCTTGCTTATATTTTCTCTGGTATCGCTACTCATCACCTATCTTATTCTTAGGGTTCAAAATCTTCTTCCACTTAATCCCGGTCACATGAAAGCTGTAACACCAGCGTTAGCCTTTAACACCGCCGTGTCGTTTGTGACTAATACAAACTGGCAAAACTACGCTGGTGAACAGACAATGTCTTACTTCTCGCAGATGGCAGCTCTGGCGGTTCAGCAGTTTCTAAGTGCAGCGGTTGGTATCGCGGTGGCGATAGCTCTCATCCGCGGGCTCTCCAATCGAGGCTCTAGCACTATAGGTAATTTCTGGGTTGATCTTATTAGAGGCGTTCTCTACATACTGCTCCCAATCTCGCTGGTGGCTACGGTGGTCTTTGTTGGTCAAGGTGCAGTACAGACCCTAAGTGGGGCTGTAACTGTACACAACGCATTGAACAATGTTACGCAAACAATTCCCCGTGGTCCTGTCGCTTCGATGGAGGCGATTAAACAGTTAGGCACGAACGGAGGTGGCTTCTTCAATGCCAATGGAGCTAGTCCTTTCGAAAATCCTACACCCCTGACAAACCTATTTTCAATCTATCTTCTCCTTGCGATACCTTTTTCTCTTACCTATACCTTTGGCAAGATGGTTGGAAGTATTAGACAAGGTCTTGCACTACTAGGAGTGATGGTTTTCTTCTTTGTCATATGGACAGGCGTAACGATCGTGGCTGAACACGGAGCCAACCCTGCGGTAAGCGCTGCTGGACTTCACTCCCAGAGCGTTGGAAATATGGTGGGTAAAGAGTCCCGTTTTGGAGTCTCAAGTTCCGCGATGTATAACATAGCATCTACGCAGACCTCGACAGGTTCCGTCGACTCTTCTATGGATTCTTATACGCCCATTGGCGGCATGATGGCCTTGTCCGGAATGATGCTAGGCGAAGTTACTCCAGGGGGCATTGGGTCAGGAATGTACACGATCTTACTCTTTGCAATCGTAACCGTGTTCATAGCTGGACTCATGGTTGGCCGTACACCAGAGTACTTAGGAAAGAAGATTCAAGCCAAAGAGATGAAGTTAGCGAGTCTGGGAGTTCTCATCATGCCAATGACGGTTCTCATCCTGACAGGAATAGCGATGGTCGTACCGTCTGCAACCGGTGCGATCTTAAATAAAGGTCCACATGGGTTCTCGGAGATCCTTTATGCATTTACCTCTCAGGGCAATAACAACGGCTCCGCCTTTGCCGGACTATCGTCCAACAATGCGTTCTATAACATCGTGGGCGCTATAGCGATGTGGCTCGGACGCTTTGGAGTGATCTTACCTTCTCTCGCTTTAGCAGGAACACTGGCCTCGAAAGGAGTGGTGCCTGCCAGTTCAGGTACATTCAAGACCGACAGTGCTCTATACGGGTCTCTATTGATTGGAGTCATATTAGTGGTTGGCGCACTTACATTTTTTCCAGCTTTGGCATTGGGTCCACTTGCTGAGGAGTTTTCTAGTGGGAGGTTGTTCTAGGTGGTCAAGGTTTCAGATGCAAAATTTGAAGAGGAGTCGATTCACGGAATCCCCAAAACTCGAGGTCTATTTGATAGACAAGTTCTGCTACCGGCCCTTAGGGCCTCATTTTCTAAGTTGAACCCAAAACAGCAGGTGAAAAATCCCGTGATGTTTGTCGTTCTTGTGGGTACCCTCGTATCTTTGTACGAAGCTTTGGTTCAAGGTGGGCTCTTTACCTGGAGTATCACCGCTTGGTTGGCACTTACTGTTCTTTTTGCTAACTTTGCCGAAGCTGTCGCTGAAGGTCGTGGTAAGGCACAGGCTGACACGTTACGGAGGATGAGAACCGACTCTAGCGCGAGAAAGATGGAAGAAGATGGTACTGAGTCGTCGGTCCCATCAGCAGCGCTTCAAAGAGGCGATCTTGTTGTCTGTGAAGCAGGCGATGTTATTCCATCAGACGGCGAGATCGTCGATGGCGTAGCGTCGGTCGATGAATCCGCTATTACTGGTGAGTCCGCTCCAGTGATTAGGGAGTCAGGAGGCGATCGATCAGCAGTTACCGGCGGTACTAAGGTACTTTCGGACCGAATTGTGATAAAAATTACAGCTGAGCGAGGTAAGACTTTTTTAGACCGAATGATCAACCTTGTCGAGGGCGCAAACCGCCAAAAGACCCCGAACGAGATTGCGCTCACGATTTTACTTTCGGCGTTGACCGTGATCTTTATTCCCGTAGTGGTGGCTATCGATCCTTTTGCGTCCTTCTCGCATAGCCATGTATCTGTCGTGATATTGATCGCTCTGTTGGTCTGTTTAATTCCCACGACCATTGGAGCCCTGCTGTCAGCTATTGGTATCGCGGGAATGGATCGTTTAGTACAAAGAAACGTACTTGCTATGTCGGGCCGTGCGGTTGAAGCAGCGGGAGACGTTCAAACCTTGCTCTTGGATAAAACGGGAACAATTACGTTGGGGAACCGAATGGCATCAGCATTTTACCCTCTAGGCGAGGTTGACGAGAAAGAACTGGCTGAAACGGCTCAACTGGCATCACTAGCCGATGAGACCCCAGAAGGGCGTTCGATCGTGGTGTTAGCCAAGGAACGATTCAATATAAGAGAACGGTACTTGGGATCATCTTATAGCTTTGTGCCCTTTACAGCGCAGACACGAATGTCTGGGATAGATATAGATGGTCGAATGATTAGAAAAGGAGCCACGGACGCAGTTAAGAATTGGGTGATATCACTTGGAGGGTCGGTTCCTGTGGAGTTAGATGAGATAAGTGATCGTCTAGCTAGAGAAGGAAGGACTCCTTTGGCTGTGTCTAATGGAGATCGCTTGCTTGGAGTGGTTGAGTTGAAAGATACGATCAAACAAGGTATCCATGAAAAGTTTGAGCAGCTTCGGGCTCTTGGGATCAAAACAGTAATGATAACCGGAGACAATCCTCTTACGGCTGCGGCAATCGCCTCTGAAGCGGGAGTGGATGACTACATGGCTGAAGCTACCCCAGAGGCCAAGATGGCTCTGATCCTAAAAGAACAAGAGGGTGGGAAGTTGGTTGCGATGACCGGAGATGGTACGAACGATGCACCAGCTCTGGCGCAAGCGGACGTTGGAGTGGCCATGAACAGCGGTACTACTGCGGCCAAGGAGGCCGGCAATATGGTCGATCTTGACTCAAGTCCTACCAAGTTGATCGATATAGTGGAGATTGGGAAACAGCTGCTTATAACCAGAGGTGCACTGACTACGTTTTCCATAGCTAACGATGTCGCGAAGTACTTCGCAATTATCCCAGCGTTGTTTGTAAGCCGATATAAAGGTTTAGAAGCTCTCAACATCATGAGACTACATAGTCCGACTAGCGCTGTTCTTTCAGCGGTCATTTTCAATGCATTAATTATTATCGCGCTTATTCCGTTAGCGCTTAGAGGGGTGAAGTTTAGACCGGCAACGGCATCGGCTCTTCTTCGACGTAACGTACTGATCTACGGGGTGGGCGGTCTTATCTTGCCCTTTATTGGTATCAAAGTAATCGACGTAATTATTACAGCTCTGGGGGTTTATTGATGACGAAGCAGTTTATTCGATCCGTCTTGGTGTCTCTTGTCGCCCTCGTGTTCTTGGGAGTTGGATATCCGCTGTTGGAAACGGCAGTTGCCCAGTTTGCATTTCCGTATCAAGCTAATGGGTCACTAACGAGTTATGGATCCATGGAGGTAGGCCAACAATGGGGCGGAACCAAGTTCTTTCATGGAAGACTAGATCCCTATACTCCGCTAGCGACAGGCGGTTCTAACTTGGGTCCGACCTCCAAGGTATTGGAACAGCAGACCAAGAAGGCTATCGATATGTGGCATAGATTAGGCGTCAACCCGACCGAGGAACTTGTAACAAACTCTGGTAGTGGCATTGATCCCGACGTTTCGGTTCAATCCGCACTTGTTCAGATACCTATGATCTCGAAGGCTCGTGGAGTGCCGGCAGCTACCCTTAGAAATCTTGTCCGGAGATATACGATTGGCAAGGAGTTTGGATTTCTTGGTGAGTCTTATGTAAATGTGTTGCAGTTGAATGTTGCACTTTCGAAGCTGAAATAGCGAGCTGGCCTTTGCTAGCAATGGCTCACCACCATCCATGCCGCAGATTTAGATAGAAATGCAGGTATCGGCGTAGGTTGAGGCTCTAGGAAAGGGAGCTGGAGACGGCAAGGGGTGGGATAGGAGCTAGACCATAACAGAACAGTTGCTGGAAGCAACGATTGAACTGTCCGAACGATTGCTTAGGTTTAATTTAGAACTTCCATCAACTATATGACATAGCATCTTTACCAAACAGACCGTGAAGTTGATCCGTGAAAATCTGAGTGTGAAACCCAGTTGCTCGTGATCGTTGTAGCATGCTGTATCCGTTGGAAAGGCTTTGTCGGGCTTGATGATGAGAACTACTTAGCGTATTTTCATTGAGATCGGTGCATGAAATGCTACCGATCTCAATGAAGCTTTTAGTTGGTTATTGAGCGCTGCAGCAGGTACCCCCATCTTGTCTCTCGACGGTGGACGTAGTGTTTAAGGTATCGGTGTCGGCGAGAACGACATAGTACTCCCAGCGTTCGTCGTCAGGTGCAGTAACCCAGAACTTATCCTGCAGAGCGTAGCAACAGATCGTGTTCTTCTCCTCTTCGGGTAGCAGCCCTTCGTTAGTTAGGCGGGTCTGATGTATCTCGACCTCGTCCGTTGAGTCGACCTCAACTCCCAAGTGATTAAGGGTGCCTCCTTTCCCTGGATTTTCTAAGAGTACCAGCTTGAGCGGTGGATCAGATAGCGCGAAATTAGCGTATCCCTGATGGCGCTTGGCCGGTTCAACTCCTAAGAGTTTGGCATAAAAGACAATAGCAAGGTCGAGGTTATCGACATTTAAAGCTAGCTGAACCCGTGACATGGCAATCTCCTTTTCCCTAGACGTATGTCTAGGTCTTTTAGTATACCTAGATGTATGTCTAGGTATGTCTGTTATACTAAGAACATGCCTAAATCCCTTCCTCTCATTGAATTTTCTGAAGCTGTGTGCTGTCCCCCAGTCGCGGCTGGGATCGTGAACGACTCCGACGCACTTGAGGTAGCCCTAAGACTCAAAGCATTAGCTGATCCGGTACGGATTAAACTCCTCTCGATGCTTTTTGTCGCTGGGACTAACGGACTACGTAACGTCGATCTCGCCCAGGAACTACGATTGACTGATGCAACGGTCAGTCATCATCTTGGGCAGCTCAGTAAGGCTGGACTCATAACGGCAACCAGGAAGGGTACGAGCACCTACTATGGAGCCGACCGTGTTGCTCTAGGAGCGCTCGTTCGAGTCATCGACCCGAACTGCTGTTGAGTAGGTAACCCTAGAGAAATCGGCTAACGATGGTCAGCTCCGTAAGTTTGAGCCACTTTTAACATGCGTCTTATCTTAGCGATATAGATGGCGATGTAAATCGAATGAGGTCGAAATGATACCTTCTGGAATAAGCGATGTGAAAGTTCTATTAGAGGGGTGAGCTTTTAGACGAAGGGGCGACTGTTTTAAGTTTCGAACCAGATTGAAGTCACAGAGACTCCTTAGCGCTGTTGGGAAAGCAAGCGGAGCTGGGTGGCAGGACATTTGCTAGGCGCGTTAGGAAAGCTGGGCCGGGGAAAAGATGCTCTGGGTGACGTTGTCGATCCTACTTTGGAAAATTTGTGCGCAAGGTATGAACTTCTGGAAGCCATTGAACTTGAACCGTAGCGATGTTACCCTTCGAATCCGCTCAGCAATTTCTGGGTATCTGAGAGAGAGCATATCGTATAGTCGGCTATTCGTTGCTCCCTGGTATCTGCTGCCAAAGCCAGGAGTGGTATAGCTTTGACGATGCATAAGTAGAGGACATTGGTAACGAGATCATAGATATTTCATCACCGAAAGGATAGCGTCACCAACAAACTGCCTAGTTCTGTTAGGATAATTATCAATCAGTCGATACATCGTTTCCATAGACCTTGAACCGTCGATGAGGAAGGATTCACTGATTTGGAGTTATTGTGCCGTGAAAAAGATTGCTCACTGATTGGTTTTGTGTTATTTTTCCTATTGGTTCGGAGGATTCATGTTCATAAGTTTTAGATTACGGTAGATCGTGGACGAACTAGATAGCTACAGTTCAGCCGAGATGAGCCGACTTGGTACCTCGGGAATGAGTCGGAATATTGGATATGGTATCAACAAAGTTTTCGCTGCTGAACTTCTTAGCACACTAACACCCTCTAAAGGTTTGATTGGACTCATACTTGGAGTAGAAGGTCTACTTGGTGTAGTCGTTAATCCTATATTTGGACATCTGAGTGATCGCTATACTTCGCGTTTCGGGCGGCATCGTCTTTACATTCTTCTAAGTACTCCAATAGCCGGCTTACTTTGGCTGAGTTTTACTTATGCGAAGAGCCTTGACCTGGCTGTGGTATTTCTGGTCACTTTTTACCTTATGCAACAGATTCCCCTTTCTCCCTACCAAGCGTGGATGCCGGCGATTACCGATCCTAGGGATTGGGGACGGGCTTCCGGAGTACTAAATCTTTGGTGGCAACTTGGTAATCTACTAGCATTTCTTCCGATTCCATTGATATGGGAGTTCTTTCATAGCGCGGCTTTTTGGTTGTCGGCAATCATAATGATTGCCGGAGGTCTAATCGCCGGATTGACGGTTAGAGATACGACAGTAAAACCAATCCGTCCCAGTCTGCGGGGGCCAGATGCTAGGAAATGGTTCAACTCCAACCTTCAAAAGTACTTTTTTGGTCAGATGCTTTGGTGGCTCGCGTTTGAGTCTATCGCCTCATTTTTTACGCTGTTTGTTATTCACTCGCTGCATGGTAGTGTGATTGATTCTGCGCTGGGAATGAGCAGTTTTACTATTTCTGCGATCCTGGTAGCTACCGTGTTTGGCAAGAGATATAAAGAAAGCTCTTCAAGGACACAGTTGGTTGGTTTGTTGATTGGATTTGCTCTATCGGCGTTCTTTGGACTTTTCATTCACAGTGTCTATCCAGCCTTCGTGCTTTTATTTTTGTCAGGTATCTTCTGGGGCGGAATACAGGTTGTAAGTTATCCCTGGGGGTCTGAGCTTCTTAGACAGGCTTCACATGGGACGACCGAGTCAAATCCTGACTTTGGATTCTTGTATGGCATAATCAACTTCGCTCAATCGCTCGGCCTGTTGGTTGCCGCACCTATAACTGGAGTCGTTATATCCCTCAACCATGGTAGCTATAGCTCTATGTTTTGGGTGAGTGTTGTCGCTTCTCTTGCCGCAGCTACTTCGATCGCACTTGTGAAGAATGACCAGGCGTCGGCAACTTGGAACGCGTGATATCCGTTCCACGCGTTCAGACGGAGCTTCTTAGATCACTTTGCGACTTTGGTTGGTTACCCCTTCATTTGGCCACTGTGTTGGGTTTTACGTTCGGTACCCCTTCGCTCCATTAGACCGCGAGCCCTACGGCGCGTACGTTATTGGCTGTATTTACGTCTGCGTTACCGATATGGCACAGGCTTTGCAGCAACAGATCGCTTGGTTTTAGTAACTATGGCGGTATTAGTTGGAGACAATCCTATTGCTTTCAAAGATACGTATAGCTATCTGGTTTACCTGGATCTAGATACTACCTTTATGAACTGGATCTTTGATGGAAGGGTTGGGCTTAACATAACCGATACCTCCAGCTCTCCGCCCTGGCACTGCATCTTCCAACTTCCTCGTAGATAACCTGTAGGGACCATGGGAGAATAAGAGATCAATGGACCGTGCTTTTTTCTCAACTCTGAAAAGTTGGGAGGACGTCTTTCATCGTCTTGATCTAAGAAGTATGTGTCACAAGCAGAGCTATCTAGAAGTTCCTGGTCGAACCGCTCGTAGAGTTTTAAGATGATGGTTTGGAACTCTACGAGCGCTTTAGAGGGTTCCTTTTTGGATTCAGAGATAAGTTGTTCTTGATATAACAGTTCAAGGACTTCTCTAGCGACCTTTTCTATCGGTACGTATGTACGATTACAAAGAGTAACTATTCCAGCACCAAAGGTTGGCAACCACTCCATCCTTGATGTAAAGCCGGGTACTCCACCGCTATGACCTACGATCGGCCCTAAGTACTTATGGTGAGAGACCACCAAGCCATATCCGTACCCCTGCAAAGTTATTGAAGGATGATCTTCTTTGGGTTTGGTAATAACTCGGTGGATTTGAGCCATCTCCCGGCGAGACGAACGTTTTAGCACTTTGTTGTCCGCGTCGTTTCTTGCTGGCCAGGCGTCGAGGTGGAATAGGATATATTTCGATAGATCTAGGACGGTAGATGAGAGACCGCCCATAGCACCAAATATGCCGTCTCCGAGTGCGGGTTCATGTACCCAATCGTTGTTTGAGACACTATATCCAAGCGCTTGCAGATCAGGCGGAGTCTCTTGAATGTCCCAGATCGTTGAACTCAGGCTAAGGGGAGATAGAAGTTCCTCTTCGGAAAATCTACGTAAAGACTTGCCAGTTACTTTGGAGACGACTTGGCCCAACAGGGCATAACCCAAATTGGAGTACTCGTACTCAACCCCAGACACATGATCGAATACGACTGGCGATTCGAGTATTTTGTCAAAGGCTTGAACGTCTATATTTAGTTGACGATCCGCCCACGGATCGTCTTCGACGAGTCCTGAGGACATAGTCAGTAGGGATCGGATGGTAATATCTGGACTATCGAGAGTCGGGTACTTTAGATGTTTGGCTTGTGGTAGCCACTTTACGATTGGGTCGTCAAGAGAAAGATACCCCTTGTCTCGAAGGATTAAGATACATGACGCTGTGAAACTCTTCGTCATTGAAGCAATGCGATAGAGATGTTCAGGATGTGCTTTGAGCGCTGGAGTTACCTTTGAGTATCCAATGGCGTCTGAGTATGTAAGCTCATTGTCGAGGATTAACGCGAACGAGACGCCTGGAACCTTGTAACTTGATGAAAACTCTAAAAATTTAGCCTTAATTTTAGATGCGATCTCGTTTGGAATCTGGGCTACTGGTCGTTGATTCGATGGCATTGTGTTGTTCATGGGAGTGAAGCCTTACTTTTAGTGATAAATTTGGAGCGATCATTTTCCTATCATCAGCATACGGGCCTTGGACACTGTGGTTGGTAAGTTGAGTAAGAAATTGAGTGCGTCAAGGTAGGTTCGAATCCGAAAAGCATTGTCTTAGAGTGGTCTTTATTAATATGACATGTTGTGGTGTTAATTAGACGTACTCAATGGTCAACTCAGCGTTTTGATTGATCTAAGGAGATCCATAATATAGTTCATGTATTGGGAGTTGTTTAAGGACGTTTACGCTCTCAACCTTCTGCGATTTGTGTCGTATGTTGCTATCTAACCTCCGGCTTAGTTCGAGCATTGATCTTGTATGGCGTTTGGTTGAGGCTTCACCTATAATCCGTTCATGGAAAAAGATAAGCTTTTGGCAAAAGTGAACGAGATCCAGTGGTGTCACTCGATCGATCTCGGTGATGGAGTAGTAACACCGGGTTTGAGCAAGACTCGACCACTTGGTGATCACGAATTGCCGGCCATGGAAGGAAAGTCGGTTCTTGATATTGGAGGCTGGGATGGGCTCAACTCTTTCTTGGCTGAAAAAAGGGGAGCGAAGAGAGTGGTCACGCTTGACCACTATGTGTGGGGCGTTGATATGTCCCAGAGAAACCTGTACTGGGAAAAGTGCAAAGAAAAGGGTACCTTCCCGGACTATCGTTTAGATGAGACAGAGTTTTGGGATCCAACTTTGCCTGGAAGAGCGGGGTTTGATCTAGCCAAAGAGGCTCTTGGCTCCAAGGTTGAGGCGAAGGTCGGAGACTTTATGAAGGTGCCGGTCGATGAGATAGGTGTCTTTGACGTTGTACTGTTCTTGGGTGTCCTTTATCATCTGCGTGACCCACTCGGAGCCCTAGAAAAGGTTCGTTCGCTTA
This sequence comes from Actinomycetes bacterium, assembly GCA_021784785.1. Taxonomy (GTDB): domain Bacteria; phylum Actinomycetota; class Acidimicrobiia; order Acidimicrobiales; family Acidimicrobiaceae; genus Ferrithrix. The sequence goes on from JAJYHJ010000038.1 coordinate 10,670, forward strand.
CAAAAGAGGTTGCCGTTATCGAAACTTCGGCGATAGTCGTTCCTGGTTATGAAGGAGAGTCTTTAGTTCGGTACTACTCTGCAGATGAGCTTGATGGGGACTTTGGGAACTACTTTGGACTGTCGGAAGAGGCGCTTGTTTCAATGCTAAAATGCGTTGGATTCCAGTCTACTGTTACGGTCGCAGGACCTCCAGTGGTTAAGTCAACTTTATTTAGGAAGACTAGATCAAAGGTGTATAGGTTGATAGTCCATGCCTACGTTTAGTTGCTCGTTACAGTGGCTCGATAAAGATAGCGACGGATATTCATAGGATATGGCGGAACGGCTTTTGACAGACTGTTTCTAAAGCTATCGCGCCTACTTCGACATCTGAACTTGGCTAATTTTGAGGTAAATGGTAGATTCACACGGTGCAGTCTCACCTGCTGCACCCTAAAAATCCCCCAATTGGTTTCTTGACGATCTTTTCGGCCCAAGGGACGGAGATTCTCAAGTCCGCTTAGGCCGGGAGGATCGTCAATTTAGTTCATCGAGTGAACGTTCGAGGATCTGAGCTACGTCGAGCACCTCTTTGCCTTCAGAAGTGGCACCCTCTGCCGTTCGAGTCTTTACGGCGTCGTCCAGCATGATCATACAAAATGGACATGCAGTCGAGATAACATCAGCCCCAGTACTAAGAGCTTGATCCGTTCTCTCTAGGTTTATACGCTTACCGATCTTCTCCTCAAGCCACATTCGAGATCCGCCCGCACCACAGCAAAAAGACTTCGACCGGTGCTTGTGCATCTCGATCGACTCCACTCCTGTGATAGCATTGAGCACACCTCTCGGTTCGTCGTAAACCTCGTTATGGCGACCAAGATAACAGGGGTCATGATACGTCACTTTAGATTTGAAAACTCCAGGAGCCACCTTTTGTTGAGCAATCAACTGTTCAAGAAGCTGAGTATGATGCACAACCTCGAAGTTGCCGCCAAGGGCTGGGTACTCTCTCGCAATTGAATTAAAACAATGAGGACACGATGCCACCACTTTTTTAACTTTTGCACTATTTAATACCTCAATATTTTGCATTGCCTGCATTTGAAATAAGTACTCATTTCCCAACCTGCGAGCTGGATCGCCTGTGCAGCTCTCCTTTGGACCAAGCACTCCAAAACGAACACCAGATCTATGAAGCAACCTCGCTATAGTGACCGTGACTTTACGAGCTCGTTCATCAAGTGCTCCTGCGCATCCAACCCAAAATAAGAACTCAACATCGTCTGGGATCTCACCATCTATGACTGGCACGTTAAAGTCAAGATCAGACAGCCAGTCACTTCGCTTCGAAGAACCAAGTCCCCACGGATCGCCTTGGTTCTCTATATTTCGAAGCATGAGGTTGGCTTCCGACGGAAAGTTTGATTCCATAAGGACTTGGAACCGCCTCATATCAACGATTGTGTCAACATGTTCGATATCGACTGGGCAAGCCTCGACACAGGCGCCACAAGTCGTACAAGACCAAAGAACATCCTCAGTAATTGAGTCGGGAACTAAGGGCAACTGCTCCGGAATCGTTGCTACGACACCGGTCTTTGCCGCAGCTGCCACGTTGTAGATACTCTCACGGAGATCCATTATGAGGAGTTTTGGAGACAGAGGTTTTCCAGTGTTCCAGGCAGGACACTGCTCCTGACATCGACCACATTCGGTGCAAGTAACTAGATCGAGTCGTTGTTTCCAGTTAAGTTGCGACGGATAACCAACTCCAAAGACGTCATCCTCCGATAGAAGCTCGGGATCCATATTTGGAGTTACTGCCAAGGGTCCAAGAGCTTTTGGTCGCCGTGAGAACGCAATATTTATAGGTGCCACGAAGATGTGCAAATGTTTCGAGTAAGAGACGAAGATCAGAAATCCCATGACCACTAAGATGTTCATCTCCAAAAAGACCGTCTCCAAGGTATACGCCGTACTCGGTGAAACGCCAGAGAAGATGTCAGCCAATCCATGAGAGGCGAAGGCCCAATTTGAGTACGGGAAGTCCCCAGCTAACGACTGGAACGCTCGATAAAGTAAGAGGGTTATCACTACCAAAGCAATACCAACGAGAATTAGCCATGCAGCCCCAGTGTGTGAACCGTAAAACCTCGACGACCGATCCTTTCGACTCGGAGCATTCCTAACTCTTATGACACTAAAGACAACTATAGAGAGTAAGACTGCGACAGAGAAAAAGTCTTCCAAAAACCCTAGCCACGAGTCATGACCGATCAGAGGTAGAGCGAAGTGGCGGCTGAACAAGGCTCCAAAGGTTTCGATGATCGTCGCAATGAGAATAATAAAGCCCCAGAAAGTAAAAAAGTGAGCCAGCCCAGGCACTGTTTTTTTAAGCAGCTTCTTCTGGGCGAATACCTCGGTAAGTTCCGTAACAGCTCGTCCAAAGATGTCGTCACCTCGGCCCGGAGCAGCCTTGCCACTTGAAACTAACTTGTAGATGAAAAAGAACCTACGCCCAGCTAAAATCAACGCCGTAACGACTATTACTACCCCAACTAATAATCTCAAATCAATCTCCAATTACATTGTTTGTTAACTACAAGCGTAAATCACACTTCGATCATAAGTGAAACAGATACAAATTGCTAAACGGGTAAACCGTCACTGATCTTTGGGTGCAAAGTTGAGGTAGTACTTAGAAGGCGTAGGACCGCGCTGACCCTGATACTTACTTCCAACTTCTTTGGACCCATAAGGGTGGATGGCTTCTGTGGTCATCTTCAAAAAGCTAATCTGACCAATTTTCATACCTGGATATAGGGTGATCGGAAGATTCGCCACATTTGAAAGCTCTAACGTCACGTGCCCATGAAAACCGGGATCTACAAAGCCCGCCGTGGAGTGTATCAACAGCCCGAGACGACCAAGAGAAGACTTTCCTTCAAGCCTACCAACCAGGTCATTCGGAACACCGATATACTCAGCTGTTGCGCCAAGTATAAACTCGCCGGGATGCAAAATAAGAGCGTCGTCCGGATCGACCTCAACTAGCTCCGTAAGCTCTTCCTGAGCCAGCTTCACGTCAATTACTTTTATAGAGTGATTACGGAACACTCGAAACAAACCATCTAGGTGAAGATCAACAGAGGAAGGCTGGACACATCCCTCCTCAAGAGGATCGATTACAACCCGACCCAAGTTAATCTGCTCCCAAATCGACTTATCAGACAAGATCATATAGATTGACACGATAGTATTAGGAATAAGAAATAAGTTCATGCGGGTGTAGTTCAGCGGCAGAACATCAGCTTCCCAAGCTGAGAACGCGGGTTCGATTCCCGTCGCCCGCTCCGAGGCGTGTTCGCCACCAAGGGCCAATTTGATTCGCAACCTAGACAAAAAAGAACTTTCCGGCAATAAATCGGAGTTGTTCAAGCTCTCAGGAAAACCTTCCAGAGAGAAAAGTGCGCTCTAGAACAGGTGAAGTAGTACCCCGAGACGTTCGGGGCAAGCTTCACTCCGCTACGGTCAAATTAGGTGAGTTCTCTAAGGGGTAGGGTCCTTGGGTGGTGGATCGGGCTCAGTGTCAGTACCTGCCGTCTCCTCTTCGGCCCAAAGCCACACTGTGGTCTCATCACTTCGGATGTGAAGTGACAAAGAACCTGGACCAGACATCGATTCCCTGCATTCCTGTTCAAGCGTGACTTCCATATTGAGGGCTGCAATCATGGCTGCTACGCCAACAGTCATTGCGGCAATACCAAAGGCACAGACGAGTCCTTTGTCTGCATTGAGCTTGGTCTTGATGCGAGAGTTTGCTGTCTCTACGAGTTGTCGTCGTCCATAGCTCTTCTCCCAGGCGTTTGTTCCCCAAGGGACTTGTTGGTAGAGATCGAGCTGTTCTACTGGAAGCGTCGTGATTCCCGCACAGCAGTGGTCCATGCCCTCGGGGGCCTCAACGAAAGGCACTTGACTTCCATTGGTGATCGTGCCTCGGTTAAGTGCTGGGTTGGTCGCTCGACCGCTGTGAAATGGGCACTTAAATCTGATACGCCCGCCCACGAGTCGTTGGTGCTCTGACCAGCGATACACCCCAACAATGTGGTTGTGTTGAGTGACTGCTGCCTCACGAACAGCGGAATCGGTAGATCGCTGTGCACCAGATAGGTCCAGTTGACCAAGAGGCAGCGCTGTATGATAGAGCACTCCTGCGTGGGATAGGAAGATGCTGTTCTTACTACCTCGAGACATCACGGTCGTCTCAATTCGAGCCAGCTGGTAGGTGTTGTAGTCCATCACGACGTTGAATCCCTGCATGTGCATTTTCCGAAGAAAGGTTTCAGCCAGCACACTTGTGTAGCCACGGTCAACAATCACCTCAGAGATACCAGGTGCTATGACAGTAGCTAAATCAACTGTCTTGGTTCCAGCGTGGCCTGCATGAGACGAGGCCGTTACCACGACGCCAGCGAGAATGTATCCAGTGGCATCTGAGTGCTCTAGCCTCCCAGAAGCGGGATCTCCGTTCCACCGGAAACCCGGAACCGAAACTCCAAGGTGGAGGTGATACCCAGCGAAGTAACCCGACCTTTTTCTTCGGGTCGCAGTCCGGTAACCTGCTCGTGCATCTGGATCGAAGGAGACTATTTTCCTGCCGTCATGTCCAAGGGTGCCAAGTAACTCTCGAGAGGTTTGAGGTGGCTGATCACCCGAACTCACTAGATGAGGGACGACTGGCTCAGGAACATCGCTCTGGAGAACCGCAACTTGATATCTAGCCATTGGATCAGTAGCGAGCGAGGCTTTACCGAAATGCCTCGTCACTGCCCAGGTCTCAAGTGAGGTGGCATCCACGGCAATTGAGTTCACCTGAGCAAGGTGTTCTTGTGGGATACTTGCTTTAATTAGATGACTAGTGAACGAATCAAGGTCACAGGGAACCCCATCTGGATCTATCCAGCCCTCTCTGAGAGCCCTCTCCAGGCGAGTCAACTGGCGCTGGATCACGTCATAGCTGAGAGGTCGGAACTCCTTGTCATACAGCCCTAGGTTGGCACGATCTTTGGTACGCATTGACGATAAAACCTTCGTCACGCTCACCCTGCGTACATCATTGAAGAGCTGGAAAGAGAGAATTGTCCCTACCACTAATGCAAAGGATGTGAGCTGACTTTTACTACCGGGATGAGCATGTAGGCGACGATCAAGGTAAGGGGCTACCCCTGAGGCCTCAACGAGTATAAACGCCCGTTGTACGGCTTTGGTGTCAACTCTCAATGGGCTTTCTAGACGAAGACGATGTGCGCTACGGCGCTCACGAATGGAGTTTTGCTTGAGTTGACGCAGGAGCCGTTTGTTCGGTACGTTACGGCGATCACGGCGACTCGATGTCTTTGTTGTCGCTGTGCTCATGGCACCTCGAGAGCTTTAGCTATCGCCGCTTCACGATCCGACATACCCACGTACTTGGCTAATTGGAGGTCGGATTTGAGATTTGGAATCTCGGTGCTGGCCAATCCCGCTCCAAAACCGGCGGCGTAGAGGAATAGTTGGCGTGGATAATTCGGACCAGGAGAACGTCGAATTATCTCGCGAAAGGCCAGTTCCTCAACCCTTGAGTATGGCAGCTTGACGGGACCTCGGGAGATCTCGTCTGGAGCATGCGCCCAGATTCCTTTGGGATGAACGATGGGACCGAGCCTTCTTAGATGGGACCGAGCCGCTGCCTTCCAGGAGTTGGACCTGGACTTGTTGACGGCGAACACGAAGTGCTCAATGGCCTTTGGATCCCATATGGTCTTGGGGTTGAAGCTGCCAAAGGACTTATAGACCCACAGTGAGAACGCAGCGGTGATGGATAAGAGTCGTAGAGCTACAACATCGGTGGGAGGACCGGCCAGGGTCACCCACTCCTTGGTTAGCTCGGCCAAAGTGGTT
>JAJYHJ010000144.1 GCA_021784785.1 Actinomycetes bacterium
AGTCAACATTGCAGCAGCAACTCGTCAGCTTGCCCGTCAACCCGACATCACCCTTGATTTACTTGGGATCCCACCCCTACTTTGAAAATGACCGTGATCTCTAAATACCGACCTTTGGCCCTAACCGCTTTCAAGACATTGTTTTACAGTGAATAGCAGATTGAAGTATCAGTCACTGTCCGCAAAGGAGGACATCATGGAAATACTCAAAGGTGATACTGGAATCACAGAACCACGAAGTGCACACTGGATCTTTGCGTCACGGCCCGCCGGATGGATTTGGTTAATCGTCAGACTCTGGCTAGGATACGAATGGCTGAACGCCGGTACTTCGAAACTCTTTGGAGCCGAGTCGACTGCCTTCTGGAAGACCGGACTCGGAGTGAAGGGCTATGCCCTCGGCGCGATCGCCGCTTCAAAAGGACCTCATGCGCAGGTGTCTTATGGGTGGTGGGTAGCAATTCTCCGTGATGTTGTAGTTCCGAACTATGCGTTCATCGCTAAGGTGGTTACACTAGCCGAGATACTCGTTGGAATTGCGCTCATTCTCGGTCTTTTTACTGGCGTAGCCGCACTTGCTGGACTGGCACTCAACTTCACGTACGTCCTATCTGGGACTGTGTCTACTAATCCCGTCTTCATCGTGTTAGGTGCATTGTTAATTCTTGCTTGGCGAAATGCTGGATGGTATGGACTTGATGGACTCCTCCTTCCTCGTATTGGAACCCCGTGGCAACCCGGAACGGCTGTTGTCTCCCACCACAATCATGAAGTAAAGCGTGAGCATCAAAGAGCGGCGTCTAGTCGCTAATAGTTAGGCTCACAATCTACTTTCAAGTTCAATTTGATTAGCCACAAAAATACACCCGGTCCACTTGTACTGATAACAAGGTACGATGTGGTCCTGGTGTATTTACTCATTCAGACAAAGACCGTATCTCTGCAGAGATCCCTTGAGATAATATGAAAGATCTTCTTCCGCTTTGTTTCCCAAGGAGGGGTATATCTTGCTATGTGTTTATGGATGTAATTGTAAAAAAGATTGGTCGATGGGTATTTAAGGCCACGCTTTCAGAAAAGGATTGTTGTTTCTTGGAGAGCGTCATTCGAAAGACGATTTCGACGCGACTCGAGCCAGGTGTTTCCGAAGGTTCAAACTCTCGCCTAAACCAGGTACTATGCGAACCCCGCCCAGTCGTCGGCATATCACCTGAAAGGAGTGGACCGACAACTTAGATCTGTTGATATCTACTGATCTGAGTTGGACAACTATCCTCAACAGCTATGACCTTAAAAAGACACGCAATATCGTGAAAACGTCCCTAGGGAGAGATATGGCTATAACGTACCTTTGTGGCACGAGGGAAGAGCGCGGCAACGTGAGTCTGCGAGTTGTGAGTAAGTGATTTAAGGGGACAGTCATAAGATTGTGATCAGCACCCCCGAACCTTGCACTTGTTATAGCGACACTGTCGGTTGGAACCATGACGGCAGGTCTGATATCAACTGAGGCGGCTGCACGGACAAAGCTAAGTCCTCACGGAATGAAAGTTATTACTACCAGAACTGCACTACCGAAGATGTTTATCGGAGGCAGTACGCTGGCGAATGGCAAAACTGTAACTATGTTTAGGCCGAGCCGTTTCCGCTTAACTATGGTAGTAACAAGCGGTTACAGTGCGTGCAGTTGTGGACGGGAGTTTAACTGGCGTTGGAACTAATGAAATGTCGGTGCTGTTCGGGTCGTGGCTAACCAGGTCATGCTCCAAGGGGAGTAGTAGTTTCACTGTAGGAATTCCCGGAGGAGAGCATGGACTGGTCCAAGCTGGATCCGAGTACTGGTAACATTATACGTAGTCGACCAGTACCGTTTGTGCGCTGCGTAAGGAAGCTGTAGGTCGTGGGGAGGCAATCAAGCAGATACTGCGCAACGCCTGATGCCTGATCTGCAGCTTATCGTCATGTCGGAATATATGGACTCTGATAGGCTCGACCAAAGGATTTTCTTTAGCGACTAGACGTCACCAATTGACCGAGTTGCTGTCTGTGGTTTTTTGCTTGGTTGTGGTCACTGTACTGACGAGTTGTGGAATCTCTTCGTTCGCTTCTAACCCCAAGGTTATTTTAGCTGATACCGACAAGGTCGTATTTATGAACGAACAAATACTGGGCCTAAGACCATTGAGCTGGATCGGGTCTTCCTGGATCTAAATAAGCAACCGAAAGTACATTCCTGGTGGTCGCAAGTTGTGTAATAGTCATCTATCAAATTGTTGCCAGGTGACGAGAGTACTAATCCATACCGCCACTCTGACGGCGCTGGAGAATTCATCGATAGGAGGACAATCGGACTCAGTCGAGGATGATCAGTAGGTCAAAGGTTATGTAAAATGGCTAAGGAGTCTTTGGAACTGTGTATGTCTTAGGGCGTGATCATGGGACTCAAATGCTTTGCGAATCTTGGACATGTGGACGATTCACTTCATGCTCTGTGGCATCCTCCCTGCCCTTACGGACGGGGCTTCCCACACCTGCGTCAAGTAGTTGGAGTAGTTGGCTTACGTTTCGACGCTGGCGGCCATAGTATGTATTAGGTTGTCTCTCGGTATGGTCTGAATGTGTGCGGCTCTCCTCCTCAATGCGTATCCGCCAACGATTAAACTTAGCTTTCTGGGAGGGCTGTAGCGACTTACTTATTCGAAAGTGTGTATTCTCTCACGACTTTTATGTTCTTACGCCTATCGCCGGCCGTTAGCAAGAGCGAGTGAGGCAGAGCAAGCTCGTAGGCGAATCATCGCATACACCCCAAGGAACGGCCCAATGCCTAGCGGAACAAAAGCCCATTGCCATCCGAAAAGGTGTTTTGTGAACGCTATGAGATTGATTGAGATGATAGATATTAGAAACCCAACTGCTGTCTGCAAGGTCAGGGCTGTGCCTTGGTGTTGAGGCTCGATAAGTTCGGTGACTGCAGTGGAAAACTGTGCCGAGTCCGCTATGACGGATGCTCCCCATACCAAGCCTATGGCGACTACGATCCATGCAGGACCTCGGTAGGTGAACCCGATGGTGACAGCGCAAACCCCGCTGATAGCCATTGCTATACTAGTGACAGCAGTTCGTCCAATTTTATCAGCGAATAACCCTCCGAGTACAGATCCAACCGCACCCGCAATACCAATTACGAGGAAGCCGATTAAGCTCGCAGACGCGACGGCTCCACGGTGATCGTTGTTGGCGGTAAAACTGGCGTAGACGTAGACGGGAAACCACACCCACATAGCGTAGAGTTCCCACATGTGTCCGAAGTATCCAAAGTCGGCGAGCAGAGCAGCCTTGTTTTTGAGTACAGAACGTAAGGATTCCAGGGAAATTTTCGAAGTCGTGTCGTGTTTTGCGACTGGGGAATCGGGAAGGATAAAAGCGATAATCGCTGCACCAACGAGAGCGAGACCGGAGCTTGCGAGCACAACCGCCTGCCACTTCGCGGTTACACCGAAGAACAAAATCAAGTGTGGAAGAGCCGAGCCAAGGGTAAGGGAAGCCACTAAGATACCCACCGCGGTACCTCTTCGTCCTGGTGACCACTCGGTTACTATCTTCACTGCAACAGGGTAGACACCTACCATTGTCACGCCTGTCAGCATTCGTAAGAGCATGCCGGACTCCCAAGAGTTGCTCAAGATAAAGAGGCCATTTGCGACTGCACCTGCGACGGCGGCCGTCCAGAAGATCCTACGAGCGTTGAATCTGTCCACTATACCGGCGGCAGAACTTACAAGTGCACCAACAACGAAGCCCAACTGAACAGAAGCAGTCAATAAGGCTACTTCTAGCGAATCCAAGTGCCACTGGTGTTGAAGGGGGGTTGATACGACGGAAGCGCTGAACCATACGCTCAACGTTAGTATCTCCGCTACGGCGATTAGAGAAAGTGCAAACCAGGACGGAAACCGACGCTGCACCATGACCATATACAGATTCAACTAAAATGATTGGCAGATATTCCTAGTTCGGCGGCTGGAAGTCGGCATTTCGACCTGCATCGTTGTGTCCTTGCGGAGGAGCCGCCGCTCCCATCTTGACAAGGACTATAGTGACCTACAAAGTCCGCGATTGAAGGTCGCTAACTGGTGTCGGCAATTTAAAGACTCGCTTACACTGCGAGTCTTGGTCCTATTTGTGCGGACATCAGCTTGCTATTTAGTTTTTTCTTTACCCACGCATACTGAACCAACGTAGTGGTTTGAACGTATTAAAAATGGGTGGGCGCTGCTGTTATATACAGAGCAGGTAATGCACACTTTGTATGTTTAGGCGATGTCTATGTTAGTACTTGTGCGATATCTCAACTTCAACGTTACGAAGCATCCAAATCGCAAATGGAACGAGGCGATGCCGCATAAGTGGAGCGGTGTGATCTGCGATGGTCCTGGCACCAGGCAGTGTCTTAACTCCAATATGAAGCGATTTCTGCCTCTCAATACCCAATGTACGGTCTTGAGCGAGATCGTCGCTAGGAAAGGCGCCTAGTTCTAGGGCCTATGGTTACTTAGGCTATTTACTTCGTAATATAAGACGGGCATCTACTCGGAGTAGTCGATAAGTTGATAGTGTCTGTTGCAAGAGCGACGTTTGCGAGCTTTTAAGGCTACGCCGTCATACTCTTGCACCACCCTAATGCTAAGGCGAATAACCTTTCGGGGGCTGACCCAGCCGCATTGCCGTCGTGAACTAGATCGCTTTTTTGAGAGCATCTACGACTGCTAATTTCCTTTCCTTGAACGATAATGAGACCTTCAACATATTCTGTGCTTAGTCAGTAGTAATCATCTTGCTGTTCGACCACGATGACCTCGATCCCAAGGTCACGCGATACACTTGAGAACTTGCGACTAGATCCATATCAGGATCCGATCCAACTTCAGTCGGTACGTAAGGCTGTGAAATCTACTGAATGTCCTGGCTCGGTAGTATGTGGGAGCATTTGTGTTACTTGATGGTCTAAGTCTCCTCATCCATTGGTAAGGGACATTGGCCCATGAATTGCGGCGACACTTTGGGTAGCGACCTTTGATTTCAGATCGCCTACCAACGGTAGCTGACCAACTCGAAATATTGGTACTGGTAGTAGTTGAAAATCCACGATACGAGATAGTGAGTCTTCTTTGTAGATACAGATTGCGGATCTACTACGGGTTGACCTCTTGATAGCTTCAAGTTCTCCGGGATGCCCTTGCAAGCCACAACGGTAATGGTCTGGCCCGTTGTTGGAACCAGCAGGTCGGGAGAGACGTTTCAGGCATGCCTTTTGAAACTTACCGGCGCTGATCTGGGCATAATTTAGGCGCGGTAAATGCACTTACCATGTGACACATAACGCACCTGGTCCGTACGCAGTTGCATTGTGGTTCTGCAACTACAAGTTGCACATAGAAATCCTATTTTCTAACTTGAGTAGATAAATGCGGCGAGTGACCCAACTTGATCGAGTTCTACGAAAGCCCTGGAGTGCCTAAGGGCAGTCACTATCTCAAACGGTGGTCGACCACCTTTTGCGGGATCGTCAAATACATCGTGAATGGCGAGTACGCCGCCTTTTATAAGCTTTGGAGACCAGTCGATAAAGTCGCTCCAGCTTTGAATGGAGGAGTGACCTCCGTCTATGAAGACAAATGCAGCTGTATCTTGGGGGAAAAACTTGGCGTACCTGTTTGAATCGCCGACTACCGCAATGACGCGTTCGTCAAGACCCGAGAGTCTTAGTGAATCTCTATACGTATCTAAGGTTTCAAGGTCTTGAGTGACGCGGTGTCGAAGTCGCTGATCGAAGAAAGGAAACGGCGGGTAGTTTTCCTCTGACCCCTTGTGATGATCGATGGTAATGACTGTGCTCGAAAGTACCTTGGCAGCGCAAGCAAGGTAAAGTGTTGACTTTCCACAGTACGTGCCAATCTCTACCAGAGGATGTTCGGTGCTGCCTGGGGACCTAAGTGCAAGCTTGTGCAGGTACGCACCTTCATTCTTCGGCATGAAACCGGGTGTGGAGTCTATAAGTCTCTGTATGGCTGACTCTATCTGCATCTTTGTTCTAGCTGCGGGACTCGGTCTTAGAGCCAGCCCTGAGTCTTTTAAACCCTACCTCTTTAGGAAGTATCAGGCGGAAGTCCGATCCTTCTCCAACTTTAGAGGTGACCTCGACCTTGCCGCCCAAATTTAAGGCTGCTCGCTGGGCAAGGGATAGTCCAAGTCCAGACCCACCACTTTGTCGATCGCGACCACTGTCTACTCGATAGAGGCGGTCGAATATGAGGGGAAGGTGTTCACTTCCGATTCCAATTCCATTGTCGTTGACTCCAATCACTACTTCGCTGTGAGATCGTTCGAGAACATAAAGGAGAATGAGTCCTTCCTTTGAACCGATGTAGCGTATGGCGTTGGTGAGAAAGTTTTGCATGACCATGTCCAGTAGATGTTTGTCAGTGGTGATGGTGATTTTTGATGAACCCTCAACTTTGATCGTGGCTCGCTTCTCTGAGGACTGGGGTTTAAGGCGAAGAGCTAACTCTTCTAGATAGGCTCTTACATGTATCTCTTCTGTAGTTTTGCGATACAGCATATCTAAAGTGTCGAGGTTGCGAAGGTCTTCGAGCAAGCTCTTTACTCGTTTGGTCTCCATTTCAATGATTGCGACGACCTCCTCTCGCTCTTTAGAGTCAGAGATTGTCCCGTCCGAGAGCGCGAGTGCGAAACCAGATATCGAATTCAGCGGAGTGGCGATCTCGTGTGCGAGGTCTGAAAGAAACCTTCTTTTAGTCTCCTCCGACTCCTCTAGGTGTTGAGCCATAAAGTCAAAAGCCCTAGCCAGCTTTGCGATCTCCTCGGGCCCATCTGGAGATATACGAGCAGATAGATCCCCCGAAGCTATCTTCTCGGCTGCGTCGACGACCTCATCAATAGGTCCTCGTAGACTTCTGGTGAGAAGAGTCCCTGTCAGCAGACCAGCCAAAATGATAAGAAGGGCGAGTACCGCAGATACCACCGTTATCTCAGTTGTTACTGACGAGAGTGACCCTACTACTGTGTAAATCGTTATGCTGTAGGATCCTTCATTGGAAGTGACCGATATCTCACGGCCCGATGGGAACTTGGGAGCGGAGATGAAGTAAGGTTTGGAGTTGTTTCGTATAACGATCCCAAAGGTGTCTTCGTTTGCCTGTGCGATAGAGTTGAGATCTTGTAAAGAGTTGCTGTGCTTGAGTATGGCTTTTATGTCAGAGGCTAAGAAAGCCATCTTTTGGTCTGAGCGCTGTACCTGTGCGCGTTGTTCGATCACGGTAGCTAGGAAGTAAGACATGACAAGCCCAACCACGGTAACGGCAATGGTGGATAGTAAAATAAGGTTTCGTATCGAACCAAATCGCTTGAGCATCAGACGTCTAGCCGGTAGCCCACGCCGCGTAGGGACTTTACGTTCAATACACCACCAAGTTTTTTACGAAGAGAAGCGATGTGCACATCTACCGTCTTTTCAACTACGTAACTCGTTCCCCAACCAGCCATCAAAAGACTCTCTCTAGTGAATACCTTACCGGGATTGGTGGCGAATATCCAAAGTAGATCGAATTCTCGTCTTGATAGCTCTATCTCTTGATCTACAACGAAACAACGCCGAGACGCTCGGTCAAGGTGAACGTCTCCGATGTCAACGGTAGATACATACTTTCTTTCTCCTTTTGCTCTCCTAAGATGCGCTCTAATGCGAGAGAGTACCTCGTTTGGAGAGTAAGGTTTCACGACATAGTCGTCTGCTCCTATCTCGAGTCCGGCTACTTTGGCTGCCTCCTCGCCGCGCGCAGTCAGCATGATTATGGGGATATTGGATCGAGTGCGGATCGCTCTTACTAAGTCGTAGCCGTCGGTTCCGGGCAACATCACGTCGACAAGAGCTAAGTCCGGCGCATTGTGTTCCATGGCGCGCATCGCCTCCACATAGTCGCCAGCCTCAATGACTTCATAGTCATCTTTTACGAGGTAGGTTTTGATAAGTTTGCGCTGCGATATCTCGTCGTCTACAACGAGTATCTTATCGTGAACTTTCGTGTTGTTTTCCATCTATGACGTTTAGCTAACTCATGGTTCTTTTACCGTAGAAACCTCTGTGGAGGTCCTACTGTTATCAATTGACAAAGCCTAGGATAGTACGTCTGAGATCTTTGATCCGTAGTTCTCTCTAAATCGAAGGTTGAGACGATACCTTTCAAGCTGTTGAGAGAGCGTGCGGCGTCCCGTTGGCATAGGGTGCTCATCGAAGAACTGAAAGACATTTGGAGCTAGTTTCGACGAGGTCTCTCCACAAAGAAGCGATACGGTTCGAAACATTGACGATCTAGCCCGGTCTGGAAAACGTTCACTCAGCTGCTCGTAGTTGTCGAAGATGAAGCTGATCACCTTGTCACCCGTGTGTGGATTAGCTACAAGATTTGCCAAGACAATGAACGCGTCTTGAATTCGAATCTCCGATTTACACATCTCTGCGACCTTTAACGACAACGTGGGTGATCTGAACGAAGTTATGGCATAAAGGTTGCGGAGACGATCTTGAGGATCTCTCGGGTTGCGATACCGATCTAGCATAAAGGCAAAGTCGCTGTCGTCACCTTGTGTAGCCACAATCCTGAGAACAGGGTTTGCCAGGTTAGGCGGTAAGTTCGAAACACCGGAGATATCCAGTCTGAAGAGGTCTTGTGCTTTGATAGTCACCTCTCGATCTCGTGCGATCACCCCCAGGGCTTCAAAGGTTATCGCTCTAGCCAAAGAGATCTCTTCGGGCTCGTCGTCCTCTTCGAGATGAAGCTCCTCGATGATCGGTGTAAAGATCTCGGTGCATAGGTCTTTGACGGCCACTTTTTGGTCCTCGTTGGAGATGCGATGCATTAGTGAAATGGTCGAATACATGATTCGAAGCACGTTAGGATCTCTCTCAGACTTCGAAGAACGAAGCAACTTGGCGAAGTGTTGTAGAGACTCCTTCTCAGCTAAAACCAGCGCCCAAGCATCCGATACGAGGTTGAATCTCTCTAGAACGCTGTAGGTGTTGTATCTAGAGACGACACTGTCGCGAAGTGAGCCTTCGTATCTCGTTCGATAGACCCCAGATCCTCCAGCGTTCACAAATAGGTCGTCACCTTCTTCTCCTAGATCAATCTCAAGGACCTTATCTGTAAGGAGCGCGGCCTTGGTCTCGTTGCCAATTCTGATATTTAGAGGCACTAACCACGAGTCACCGATGCTTCCCTTTGAATCTTCCGTTCGGCTCAGATAAGCGAAGGGTTCCTGGGAAACTGTAAGGGTGGATCCACTTATCGATGCAGTAATGAGTGGATGTCCGCCCTGAAAGACCCAGCTTTTCATAGTCTGGTTCATAGGTTGACCGCTTGCCTCTTCGATGCAGTCCCAAAGATCGGTAGTTTCGGCGTTAGATAGACGGTACTTATTGAGGTAAAGAGAGACGCCAGATCGCAGTTTCTCCACTCCCAAGTATTTTTCAATCATCCTCAAGACCGAGGCACCTTTTTCGTAGGTAAGGAGGTCGAACATGTCTTCAGCGTCTGCTGGAGAGATCACTGGATACTCGATCGGTCTAGTTGAAGGCATAGCGTCAACGTCCATGGCGTCCAAACGGCTAATTCCAAAGGAGTCCCACCTGTGCCAGTTCGGCCTAAATGCATCGCAGGCTACGAGTTCCATGTACGTGGCGAAGGCTTCGTTGAGCCAAATTCCGTTCCACCACTTCATCGTTGCAAGGTCTCCGAACCACATATGGGCGATCTCGTGGCAGATCACGTCCGCGACCCTTTCGAGCTCCGCTTTAGAGGCAGTCTTTGTGTCAATAAGCAAAAGCGCTTCTCTGAAGGTTACTGCACCTAGATTTTCCATCGCTCCAGCTTTAAAGTCTGGTATTGAGATGAGATCGAGTTTTGGAGCTGGGTAAGGGATCTGAAACCACTCCTCAAAAAATCGAACAGCGTGCGATCCTACCTCGAATGCGAACTCACTGAGTTCTTCGGAGCCTTCAATCGACAACACTCGAATGGGCACGTTGGACTCCGTGGTCACGGTTTTTGGTGACTTGAAAGGGCCGACTACGAATGCGACAAGGTATGTGGAGATCGGCATGGTCTCTTCGAAACTGAAGCGTCTCTTTGAGTCACCTATCTCTTCAACGCGATAGACGGGATAGTTGGAGATCGCCTCTAGATGTTTAGGAACCTCTAGATGAATCTTGAACGTAGCCTTCAAGTCTGGCTCGTCGAAGCAAGGAAAGGCCTTTCGAGCATCGGTGGATTCAAACTGGGTAGTGGCGATGTAGTGGGTGTCTCCGTTGGCATCCACGTATGAAGAGCGATAGAAGCCTTCAAGGTCGTCTCGAAGGGCTCCTGAGAACTCTATTGAAAGAGTTGCTGGCCCAGCGAAGATGAGACCTGGTGAAAAGAGTCTAAGAATCTCGTGTTCATTGTCGATCTCGATCTTCAAGTCTGTCTGAGTGTCTCCCTGGAGCAAAACAGCGCTTGCGATCTCTAAGTCTTTGGAGTTTAACTCGATCTTTGTTGTATCTACTGGGATCTGGAGTTGGACTGCGACGTGACCACTAAAAACAAACGAGTCGAGGTCTGGCCTTAGCTCAAGGTCGTACGACACCGGATATGCGGTGGGGGAAAGGCGAAACATGTTGTTATCTCTCACTCTCGGTATGCTAATTCAAGCTGCTGCGGTCCGTGGCTTTATGGAGTGAATTTCTTGCAAAGGATCCCTTTGCTGTGTTAGGTATTTCGACTTGACCCTCGTCCTGTTGGACATTCTGAGAACTAGTGCCCTGTTACTTGAGTTGCTGCGATTGAAAGAGCTTGGAATGGCGCTTTGAATCGCCTCAAAAACTCTAGATAGCCTGCCTCCCATAGAGCACCTTTAGTCGAACAAAGAAATGGCTAAGACGCCAAGGAGTAAAGCTGGTAGATATCGAGCGGATGTATATTTCAAATAGTTCCTTGTAGATAGATCTTCTAAAGCGTTGATCTAAAGCGTTGATCTGAAGAGTTCGCTGATCGGTAATACTGTGACTTATTCATATAGCGCTAGTTGATCACATAAAAGGCGAAGTAGGTCTCTGGGGCAAATACTAGATCCTTATTCAAAGGCCTTTGTGGACACAGCCAACAAAGCAGCTGTTGAAAGAGTAAGACATGGACGAGAGTCGTTACGGGTAGTTAACTCTACAGCGGGAGAGTAGGTCCCAAGAACGTCTGATCCTCTTCACCTGACGTTTTAGATTGGATACGGTAAAACGATTTGAAAGGACGCTTGTGAGACCGATCGAGGTTAGTTGCTTAGGGTCAGCTATCGTGGACGTATTCATCGAGGCTTCCGAAGAAGATCTAACTAGGTTGGGACTGGAACGCTCTTCCATGACTCTGGTGGGGCATGAGTTAGCTATGGAGGTCGCCAGCCTTTTCCCGATTAAATATACAAAAAGTGGAGGATCTGCTGCTAATACAGCTTCTGCGCTAGCGACTTTGGGTGTTGACACCGGATTTTTAGGACTTTATGACGACGATGACCTCGGGAAAAGCTTTGTTCGCGAGATGCAAGAAGACGGAGTGGAGGTCTTTGCCGACTTTGATGCTCCAGGAATTGGAACAGGGCGCTGCCTAGTTTTTGTGACCAAAGATGGTGAGCGAACGATGGCAACGTACCTAGGAGCAGCTTCCTCTATTGGCGAAGCTCAGATTACTGAACTTTCACTGAAAGATGCACAGACTATCTACATCGAGGGCTACCTGCTCGAGGTTCAAGCTGCATATGACGCTATCTTCAAGCTAGCTCCAGAGTTTGTAAAAACGGGGACAAAGGTTGTGTTGTCGCTTTCAGACCGCTTCCTGGTCGAACGTCTTGGGGACAGCTTGAAAGACCTCATGAAAGTGGGCGCTATTTCGATGTTGTTTGGGAATGAAGCTGAGTTTGAGTCTCTTGTTGGTACATCCGATATGGAGAATGCTGCACGTACATTAGCTGCTCAAGGCCTTCAAGGAGTGATAACCTTAGGACCAGAGGGAGCTCTGGGTTTTGATGACGACAAGCATATCGTAAAGGTTCCCGCTAATCCGAGCGCCCAGGTCGTAGACACTACTGGTGCCGGTGATCTATTTGCTGCAGGTTTCTTATTTGGCTTAGTTCGTGGATACGATCTTGAGACTCGCTGTCACATGGGTGTAGAGTGCGCCACTGAGGTGATCTCACACTTTGGTGCAAGACCTGTTAGTCCGCTCCGGGAACTATTGAGTCCTTATCTTTGAGTTACTAAGGCTCGTGGGAAGTTGCTCCGAAGCTAAGGTGTTGATGTAGGTGATTGGAGCGTTTTTGGATCGTCTTTGAAAGCCGCACGAGGAAGTAGTTCCCCTTGGACGATGAAACGTCGCAGTCATTTGTAGTAAAGATCAACGCTCTCGGAGCTCTTTTTATGGAGGTAGAGGTTGTCAGTTGAAGTCGCGCAAGATACCGGTACAGAAAGTTTTGTATACTCTGAGATGAGTGGTGACAAGCCTTTGAAGGCAGTATTTGTCCTTTTTGGAGCATCGGGAGATCTTTCACGCAAGATGTTGCTTCCGGCGCTTTATCTACTTCGAGCTCGTAAAGAGGTGGAACTGAGCGTGATTGGAGTCTCCTCCACTTCTTACACGAATGAAGACTTTAGAGAGGTAGCTCGAGAGGCTATATATCAGTCCCAAGGTTCCAACGTTGAAGAGCAAGTTGCGGATGAGTTCTTGGCAGATCTGAGGTACCAAGCGGGCGACTACAACGACCCGGAAACCTTTCGACGTCTTCAAAGTCAAATAGGTGAAGATCAGGACGTTCTTTTTTATCTTGCCATCCCGCCCTCGATGTTCGAAAAGGTATGCACAGCCTTAGAAGACGTTGGTCTCACCAAGAGGGGTAAGTTAATCGTGGAGAAACCTCTTGGTAGGGACTACCAGAGTGCGGTTGAGCTCAACTCGTGTTTGGCGGCTGTCTTTCCGGACTCCAGAATCTTTAGGATCGATCACTTTTTGGGGAAAGAAGCGATCCAGAATCTTATGGTGTTTAGATTCGCGAATGCAGTTTTGGAACCCCTTTGGAACAGAACATACGTCAATCGGGTTACAATCACGATGGCGGAAGACTTTGGTGTTGAAGGTCGAGGAGCATTTTACGATTCGGTAGGTGCCATCAGGGACGTTTTCCAAAATCATCTACTACAGCTGCTTTGTCTACTCGCTATGGAGCCCCCGATCGATACGGACTCCCGATCTATCTCAGATGAAAAGTTGAAAGTTTTGAGAGCAATGCCGGAGATTACTCCACAAGACGTAGTTGTCGGTAGATACAAAGGGTATCTCTATGAAAATGGAGTAGATGCGGAGTCGAAGACACCGACCTTTTTTGCGCTTAGATGCTTTATTGAGTCGTGGAGATGGAGTGGAGTGCCGTTTCTCGTTAGATCTGGAAAGAACATGGCGGACACAATTACGGAGGCTGTAGTGGAGTTTAAAGTTCCGCCTCAAAACCTATTTAGTATCGAAGGTGCTGAGTCGTTACAGCCGAATGAGTTTGTTTTTAGGTTCAAGCCTGATGGGAAGATCGCACTTAGAGTCCTCTCTAAACTGCCTGGGTCGCTAATGACTCCCCATCCCGTCGAACTTACGATCTCCGAGAGTGAGGAGCTACCTAATCAAGGAGCAGACAGCTACTCTAGGCTTATTGAAGACGCAGTTGTCGGCGATCACTCGAGGTTTGCAACTGAGGAGTCTGTACTTGAGTCGTGGAGAATCGTCGACAAGATACTTGACATCGAAGACGTTTATACCTATCCCACCGGAAGCTGGGGACCAGTGAAGGCAGATGCGCTTTTTGCGGAGACTAGAACGAACCGCCAACTGCGCTAGCTTAGTCGAGTTCACCGGATGTGTTAAGTTTGAGATCCGATACTTTGACGAGTAACGATGCTGTCCAGGCGCCAAAGGGCTCTAGCTCTCTTTCGAGACCAACAGCGTCTTCTATTAAGTTTTCATCTAGATGCAACGTTGCGTCGTAGACAAACTCCATGGAGTTCTCTTTTTCTTTAGAGTTTGGATCGTAGGCTGTCTCGGTAGATACTGATGTGAGCTCAAATCTAGTACTAAACATCTCTGGTGACCGGCTTGGGAGGGAGTTGATGTAATCATCTAAGAGCAACGAACCTCGTCTGTGCTGCGCTCGTATAGCGACTTCAACGTTGATATCGGCACCCTCTTCAAATCCCTCGCCAAGCGTCCACGAGCGAAAGTTGCTCTGGCTCCAAGTGGGCCATTCTACCGATATGTCGGCTCTAACGGTTGGAGGATTGTCTTCTCCGGGAAGAGAGTAAGATGTTTCAAAACTAATGTCACCAAGCCAAACGTCTATCTGGAATCGTTCTTCTACGCCCGCTTTTTCGAGCATTGAACTTTCGAGCGAGGACTTGAGATTGGCAACAAAATCTAGAAGTATGTGATCAAGCATTTCCTGAAAGGATAGTTTACTAACTAGGGTATTAATGATGTCTAATCCATGGATCAGTAGAAGAGTCTTAAATTATGCTCATCGAGGTGGTGCTTTAGAGGCTCCTTCCTCGACGATATATGCGGTAGAAAAGGCTATCTTCGGTGGTGCAACTGCGATCGAAATCGATGTCCATCCGACCAAGGATGGACATGCAGTGTGTCTTCATGACGACTCTTTGGAGAGAACTACAAATGGACTGGGTAACGTACGAGACGTAACGTTGGACGAGATAAAGACGTTGGACGCGGCCTACTACTTTGCAGGTAACGGAGCCGAGGAAGATCATAACCTAAAAGAGTCTGCGTATCCATATCGAGGACTTGCCAAGGAGGACGCTCGCTTTCGAGTTCCAACACTTGAAGAGGTCATTGATGCTTGTAACGATGTGTTCATCAATATCGATATAAAAGAAGACATGGGTACTGAAGGTGAGTTCGAGACTAAGTTGGCCTCTTTAGTCTTGGACAGAGGACTTCTTGATCAAACTATATTTGCGTCGTTTCTCCAGGGCCCATTGGATCGTGTGCGTACGCTTTACCCGGAGATTCATACAGCGGCTTCACCAGAAGAGGCGCTGCGTTTTTATAATGACTTTCTAGCGGATCGACAAAGGCCCGAGACCTTGCCTTTACCTTATGTCGCCCTTCAAATACCGGCTTCATACGGAGGTATCGAGTACTTGGATTCGTCATTCGTAGAGTTTGCACACGAATGCGGAGTGGCGGTCCATGTATGGACAATTAATGAGCGGAGCCAGATGGAACACCTTGTAGAAGTGGGTGTGGACGGTATAATTACCGATCGGCCAGCACTTTGTGCGACAACGCTCTCCGAACTTAATACCTTCTATCAGCCGTAACTACCACTGCGAGCTTGATGTAGCTTTTTGGACAACGACAAAGGAGTTGAGGTTTGGCAAAGGTAATGGTTGCTATGTCTGGAGGAGTCGACTCCTCGGTTGCGGCAGGGCTTTTAGTGCAACAAGGCCACGAGGTTGTGGGTGCTACTTTGAAGCTTTGGGGAGGGAGTTCTGACTCTGGTTGTTGTTCGGTCTCGGACGTAGAAGATGCCAGAAGAGTGGCAGCCCAGTTGGGAGTAAAGCACTTCGTTTTCAATTTTACTGACGAGTTTGAAGACAAAGTAGTAACCCCTTACGTCCTTGCTCATAGCGAAGGCGAGACCCCAAATCCGTGTGCTGACTGTAATCGCTATATCAAGTTTGACCTGCTTTTAGAACGTGCGACTCGCCTAGGTTTTGACTATCTAGCGACTGGGCACTACGCCCAAGTAGTGGAGGAAAACGGAAAAAAATACCTCAAAAGAGGGGTAGATAGGGCTAAGGATCAATCGTATGTGCTGTCGATGTTGAGGGGCTGGCAGATAGAGAGGTTGATGCTCCCTGTAGGTGGATACCCAAAGCCCGAGGTACGTGAGCTCGCTCGCGCTATGGGTTTTAGGACGGCCGACAAGGCCGACTCTTTGGAGGTCTGTTTCATTACTAAGTCCGAAGGCAGGACGAATTTTTTGAATGAACGAATTCCACTTAGAAAAGCTCGGGTTGTCGATGCCAGGACGAAAGAGGAGGTCAATCTCGACCTTACCTTTGAGACTGTGACCGTAGGGCAGAGAAAAGGTGTTGGGACCTTAGGGGATGCGAAGCGCCATTACGTACTGGCGAAAGACCCTAGATC
Organism: Actinomycetes bacterium; assembly: GCA_021784785.1. Classification (GTDB taxonomy): domain Bacteria; phylum Actinomycetota; class Acidimicrobiia; order Acidimicrobiales; family Acidimicrobiaceae; genus Ferrithrix. Next base: position 16,308 of record JAJYHJ010000144.1, read on the forward strand.
TGCAACTGTCGTACTGGGGTCTAGA
>JAJYHJ010000045.1 GCA_021784785.1 Actinomycetes bacterium
GTCACGACCGCGAGAAGGTCGTTGGGGTCTATCACCTTGGTCACGGTAGCTGGGTCTTGAGTCTGAGTCACGACCGCGAGAAGGTCGTTGGGGTCTATCACCTTGGTCACGGTAGCTGGGTCTTGAGTCTGAGTCACGACCGCGAGAAGGTCGTTGGGGTCTATCACCTTGGTCACGGTAGCTGGGTCTTGAGGCATTGGAATTGCCCCCGTCAGATCTCTCGTCCCTGGTTCTCTTCACAGGGTTATCTCTTTCCGGATCCACCGTGCTTCAACTCCAATCTATCGTTCTTTTCAATCGTTGAGCAAACTAAGAGAAATACAGCAAAGACACCTCCGGCATCTTTATAACTGCGTTAGGAGTACGGGTTTCAAATAACGCCAATCTGTGTTCACTTTAGCCGGGTCAGTCTACCGTACGATTGAACCGAACGCTCTTAAATCTGAGTATACAGTCACCTCTGATATCGCAACATTTCCGAAGCGTTTCAATAGCTTGATAGTCAGAAAGTACATTTGGCCAATAGTTTGTTACTATTTCATAGGATCTACCCTCGTGCACATAATAATTTCGTAAGACCCACCAAACCTTTCGGTAGGCTCAGCGTGCAGTATCCGAAGCCTCTAGATCTAGTACACTTCCAAAGAATTAGTTCTACTCGATAACAAGAAGCAGCGAAGGTAGTGATTACCTATATGCAAAGAATGGCCGTAATTGGCGCTGGGATGATGGGGGTCGGCATCGCATACGTTTTTGCCGCCAAAGACTGGATCGCCACAATCGTCGCACCTGAACGCACTCAACAAGAACTTGCCTACCAACAGATAGTTACCGTCGCCGCGGACGGCGTTAGACGCGGCAAGATAGCGGAGCCCGTTGGCGCAAAGCTTATCGGAAACGTTGAATTCAAATCAGAGATATTGGAACTACCCAGTAACCTTGATCTAATAATAGAGTCTATACCTGAGAGCTTTGAACTCAAACAGAAGGCGCTCATGCAATCTGAAGCCGTGAGTCCAAAGGTGCTAGCCTCCAGCACGTCAACACTCTCAATTAGCGCTCTAGCAAAGACGTTGATTGCGCCAGAGAAGTTTTTAGGGCTTCACTTTTTCGATCCTGTTTGGTCTTTTCGAGTCGTTGAGATCGTGAAAGGTTCGCTTACTGAGAAAGATACTTTGTCAACTGCCCAGACTTATTTGAACTCGATTGGAAAAGAATCTGTCGTAATCTCGGACTCCCCTGGATTTGCGACAAATCGACTTGAACTTATCATGGCCCTGGAGGCGACGCGTATGGTCGAATCCAATGTCGCAACGCCAGCCGACATTGATCAACTCATGACGTCTGCATATAGCCATCCCGTCGGACCATTAGAGTTGAGTGACCTCGTCGGGCTAGACGTAAGACTCGATAACGCCTTGTTGCTATCTCAGGGGCTCGGAGAAAGGTTCGCGCCACCAAAAATATTAATAGATATGGTTAGGGCCGGCAAACTTGGAAGGAAAAGCGGGGTTGGATTTTATAAATGGACATCGTAATGCTTTACGTCATACTTACTGACTAGCGAGAGCCTTTGCTAAGGGAGTTTGGACAGGGTGTGGGCAGTCCAAAATGACTTAGTTGACATACTCCGCACCTCGATCGCAAGTATCGCAACATGGATAGATAGTGTCGAGATCCTAACGATACAGCTAGGATCGTGTTGGTCGTAAAATGTCGGGAAACAGTTGACGCTAAATTCTTTCAGCTCTTACTCATGCATTAAAGCCTTGATCATCAACTTGAACTCGATATATCGGATTGTGTACATGGGGAGTCAAGCAAAGTCTAAGACGTGCGTCTCGTGAGATTGAATCAGAGCGACCAAGTGGAAGTTTCTGTCGCTAACCTAAAGTACGGAGATGACTAGGGTGCGCATTGTAAGTTTAGTTCCATCGGCAACGGAAACAATAGTCTCATGGGGGGTCATCCCAATAGCTTGTACCCGATTCTGCAGACAAGAGCGAATCCCAAAAGTTGGGGGCACCAAAGATCCTAACATCAATGAGATCATCACTTTGAAGCCAGATCTTGTTGTGATGGACAAAGAAGAGAATCGCAAAGAGGACTTCGATCTACTGATAAATGCCGGAATCGAAGTCCATACCTTACATATTCAATCGATCTACGAACTCAACGCGCATCTCCAACCACTGGCCGAAAGGCTTGGATCCAAGTGGCACGCTTGCGAGATCGGAGAACCAGCTCCAGAGACGATCAAGGCCTTCGTGCCCATATGGCGCAATCCCTGGATAGCCCTCGGTTTCAATACCTACGCAGGATCACTACTACACCACTTAGGCGTTATCCCTGTTCCTGCGACAACGGACAAGTATCCGTTAACTACGATTCAAGAGATACAAGCACTCTCCCCTCAGGCCGTGCTTGCCCCGAGCGAACCTTATCCTTTTACCAAAAGGCAACTCCCGGAGTTACAAGGCATCGCTTCGGTATACTTTCTCGATGGCCAAGATCTATTTTGGTGGGGCGTTCGAACTCAGCGCGCTATCGAAAGATTAAGAAAGCAAATAGGGCAAGTCGTATCCGATGTGCTGACCTAAACACACAGTTTTGATTACTCAACGCGCCAAAATGCTCGCTGTAATTGAAAAATCGGCACATTGCGATCAAAGCTGAATAACTTCACTTGAATTTACTATGACATCCGACTATTGTATACCCTATGAGTGTCATAGATACCAACGCACCAAAACTCTATAAACCCAAAAGATCCGTCAGGTTCATAACTGCCGCATCTCTATTTGACGGTCACGACGCCGCAATAAATATCATGAGAAGACTATTACAGTCCCAAGGTGCCGAGGTAATTCATCTAGGGCACAATCGGTCAGTCGAAGAGGTAGTGCGAGCTGCAGTTGCTGAAGATGTCCACGGCGTCGCCATCAGTTCCTATCAGGGCGGACACATAGAGTACTTCAAATATCTTATCGATCGCTTGAAAGAGGAAGGTCGCTCCAAAATAAAAGTCTTCGGAGGCGGTGGTGGCGTAATTATTCCAAGTGAAATCGATGAACTAGAACAGTACGGCGTTACAAAGATCTTTTCACCGCGAGATGGCCAGACACTTGGGCTTGCAAAAATGATCAACCTTCTAATTGAAGCTTGCGATTATGACACTACCGAAGAACAGCCTTTGGGCATCGATGAAGTGCTTATGGGGGATCAAGGCGCAATTGCCCGGCTTGTCACAGTTATTCAAGAGGGCGCAATCAGCCCCAACGCTAGCACGCAAATCGAAGAAGCAGCTCAAAAGAGCAACTCCGTAGTACTTGGCATTACTGGTACCGGAGGTTCCGGCAAGTCTTCCCTGACGGATGAGTTAATTCGCAGAGTACGGCTAGATCAACAAGACAAAATGAAGGTCGCTGTATTAGCGATCGATCCAAGCAAGCGGAAAGGTGGAGGGGCACTTCTTGGAGATCGAATAAGAATGAACTCGGTCAACTCACCTCAGATATATTTCCGCTCACTTGCAACCCGAGGATCCGAATCCGAGATTCCTAAAAGTATCCCCATGATAATCAAGTTGCTAAAAGCGGCCCGGTACGACCTTATAGTCGTTGAGACCCCAGGTATCGGACAGGGCGACGCTGGCATTACCGAGATCTCAGATATTTCTCTGTATGTGATGACCCCAGAGTTTGGTGCAGCATCTCAACTTGAAAAGATCGACATGATCGACTTCGCAGACGTGATCGCTATCAACAAGTTTGACAGGGCCGGCGCAAAGGATGCCTATCGAATGGTTGCGAAACAGTGGTCTAGGAGCCACTTCGAAGATAGACCGCATGACGAACCTCCGGTATTTGGAACAATAGCGTCACGCTTTAATGACGATGGAACTACCGCTCTTTATCAGCATATCCTTGGTCTAGCAACACATCTTGGTCTCAGTGCCTCAGGTTCAGTGCTTCCAAAGGTCAAGACTATGCAGTCAAGCGTCGGTCTGTCAATAGTGCCAATATCCCGCTCACGCTACCTTTCAGAGATCACCGATACCGTTAGGAAGTATCAAAGATTCACTGAAGAAAGTGCTGGTCGTCTCCGAACCTTACAGCAGATTAGATCGATCCTGGACATCTTGAAGAAAAGTGGCACGAAGATACCGAAAGAGCTTCAAGCACTGAAGAAACGTGTTGAAGATAGTATCGACGAAGAGAGCCTAGGGATTCTTTCACAATACCGAGACTTAGAGAAAGAACTGTCTTACAAGGGAACAAAGAATGCCTCGGCTGCCTGGGAGAGACTGTACACAAGCACATCACTTTCAGGCACGAAGATACCGAAAGTAGCTCTACCTCGATTCCATGACGACGGAGACATCTATCACTGGCTACGCTCCGAGAACCTTCCTGGCTACTTCCCTTATACCGCAGGCGTCTTTCCGTTCAAAAGAACAGGGGAAGATCCGGCACGGATGTTTGCGGGCGAAGGTGGTCCTGAAAGAACCAATAAAAGATTCCACCTACTTGCAGAAGGTCAGAGCGCGACGAGGTTATCCACAGCTTTTGACTCCGTAACACTCTATGGCCAAGATCCTGATACGCCACCTGACATTTACGGGAAGATAGGTACCTCCGGAGTATCGATCGCGACCTTAGACGATATGAAAACTCTATATCATGGCTTCAACCTGTGTGACCCAAAGACTTCCGTCTCTATGACAATCAATGGACCCGCTCCTTCTATTTTAGCGATGTTTTTCAATACAGCAATAGACCAGCAACTAGAGAGTTTCAAGAGTCAGAACTCTCGAGAGCCAACTTCAGAAGAAGCGCAAGAGATCCGTTCACGAACCCTATCTACAGTTCGTGGAACCGTACAAGCCGACATATTAAAAGAAGATCAAGGTCAAAACACATGCATATTTTCGACCGAGTTTTCGTTGACAGTCATGAGCGATATTCAGCAGTTCTTCATCGACAATAACGTTAAGAACTACTATTCCGTCTCCATCTCAGGTTATCACATCGCCGAGGCCGGAGCCAATCCAATTACCCAACTCGCCTTCACGCTCGCTAATGCATTTACCTACGTCGAGACTTATCTAGCACGAGGGATGCACATCGATGACTTTGCCCCCAATCTCTCATTTTTCTTCTCCAACGGAATGGATCCCGAGTACACCGTAATTGGTCGAGTTGCGAGAAAAATTTGGGCAATTGCCATGAAAGAGAAGTATAAAGCGAACGAGCGATCCCAACGACTTAAGTACCATATCCAAACCTCGGGAAGATCTCTACACGCTCAAGAGATGGCCTTTAACGATATTAGAACGACCCTCCAAGCCCTTTGTGCAATATATGACAATGCAAACAGCCTTCACACCAACGCATACGATGAGGCAGTAACCACACCATCTGAGGAGTCTGTAAGACGGGCCCTCGCCATTCAACTTATCATAAACAAAGAATGGGGACTCGCAAAGAACGAAAACCCTAACCAAGGAAGTTTCATCGTCGAAGATCTGACTGACCTTGTCGAGGCAGCTGTACTTGAAGAGCTTGATCGTATCTCTGAGCGAGGAGGAGTTCTAGGAGCCATGGAGACGGGATACCAAAGAAACAAAATTCAAGATGATTCAATGATCTACGAACAGGCGAAGAATGACGGGTCACTACCCATAGTCGGAGTCAATACCTTTATCCATGATACCGAAGACGTGTCGGGTTTGAAACTTGAGCTAGCCCGCGCCACTGAAACGGAGAAACAAAATCAAATACGGCGACTTCGGGAGTTCAACGAAAGGCACCAAGATGAAAGAGAACAAGCGCTAAGTCGCCTTAGAGAAACTGTCATAAGCGGAGGCAATATCTTTGCAACTCTTATGGACACCGTCCGATACGCCTCGCTTGGTGCCATAACTGAGACGCTCTTCGAAGTCGGTGGCACGTATAGACGAAGTATCTAAACAAAACACACCGTTCGGATGAATGCATAGATGAATGCATAGGAGCTACACGACCGCGGCAATAAGGTGTTGGACCTAGCGGCGCTTCCAAAGAACGGATCCAGCGTCCAAAACGCTTAGCAACACGTAGTACTTGACCTATAATCCAGTTCATACTCTAAGTACATAGTGCTACAGCAAACGCAGGCCTACCAAATGACGCTTCACCTGCCCATATCTCAAAACAATAATGCAGTGAAGATGATCTTCAAGGGCAAGCATGGCCACCGATCGCAGGAGCATCTCAAGTGAGCATAAGGTTCTAGTTCGGTTTCGCGGACCACTACATGTTCGGACCAATATAGCACTAGCCTTCCATGATAAAAAGATTCGTTCCATAGATAAACGGCGATCGCGTGCTGGGCGGATCCAAAATACTAATTGCGTTACTCATCTGGTTACGCCACTAAAGGCGTGCAAAATAGCCAGTGAGTCTTTGGAGCTGCGTCTATCTTAGAAGATGACTGCAGGGCTGTAATTTATTACCTGTGAACTTATTTAACTCTTGGTTATGAACGTAGTGTACAGATTTATATGGCCATACACATATATAACGGCAGACTTAGAAATAGACGGTTGCGTCTTTAGGTCTCCAACCAATACGAGTTGACCAACTTTGCGTACGGGAATAGGCAAATTACCGACACGATACCACTTATATGCCGTCTTAGGACGTATACCCTTGGACAGCGCCCACTCATACAAGTTCACCGCTGTTTAGTATGGTACATATGTTCGTCAACTGTTGTGAACTCTCCGTTTACAGCGCAGGAGTTTTCCAAGAGAGCCACTTGGCGGACCCCATCATCCTTTTGCCTCGTTGGTAGGCGCTCGCGCAGATGCATTATGGTCGTCCTTAACTCCGGAGCAACATACCATGCGAAATGCCTGGGCTTGGCAAGACCGTAACGTCGTCGGTCACCAGTGGCTCGCTCAGCTGGTTCAACTCGTCCCTCATTCTCCAACCGTCGTTATAGCGCCTAGGTGAGAGCCCAATCACCTGGATAGCAACAGGGGCCGCCTTGGTTTGCCAATGCTACGATGGTGTGGCATTATTGCTAGCGTCTAATGTCGCTCAGTACAATAACATCTCCATGTTTAAGACGCATTAAAAGGCGGCCAACCGTATCCTCGCATTTGAATAAGGAGAGTGTCACGGTAGGCTATGTCATAGTACGGTGGCATCCTTTCATGACTGTCACTTTGTAAATGGGAGTGTAATTCTACGATGACAAAACCTTTTGCGACCGATGCCATCTCAGAAGCACGAAGACAGTGGACAAAGCGATGGCCGGAAGCGGCCTCATCCATGGCAACTGCTACCTCTGTAATGCGCGCTCAACAGATCGTTTTAAAGGCCGTCGATGACTCGTTGAGGCCGTTGGGGTTAACTTTCGCTCGATTTGAGGCCTTGACTGTACTTTCGTTCACCAAATCAGGAGAACTGCCCCTCGGGAAGTTAGGCAAACTCCTGATGATCCACCCAACCAGCGTGACTAACATCGTAGATAGGTTGTGTAACGATGGACTGATCGAACGTTTGCCGCATCCCTACGATCGACGCACTATCCTCGCAAAGATTACCGCCGAAGGGAAGTCGTTAGCCAAAACCGCAGCTGACATCGTAAACGCCATTGACTTTGGAGTTGGATCACTCGAAGAAGAGGACAAGGAGTCCCTTATCGAGGTAATATCAAAACTAAGGTTGGCAAGTGGCGACTTTTAACTTAAGAAACTCAATTAGAAACAGCATCCGCTACAAAAGTTTTATCATATTAGTTGGTATCATGCCTAAGACGTGGACGCCAAGTCCGCTAGACGAAAGGTCATCCCGTCGCAGGCTTGACTTCTAGGTTCAATAAAGGAGTCGCTCACCACCGTCGACATAGACGGTATTGCCCGTTACCATACAAGCGTCAGCACTGCACAACCACTTTGCCACGTGGGCGATGTCTTGGGGAGTCACGAGCCTTGCAGCCGGTGAAGCCGCTATCTTCTTCTCCACTAGATCCTCATAACCCTGAATTCTCTCAGCACTTGTAGTTTTCACCAAGCCCGCCGAGATCGCATTGACTCGACACAAAGGAGCAAGCTCGACGGCAAGATAGCGCACCATGCTTTCCGCCGCTGACTTGGCAGCGCCCAAAATCGAGTAAGAAGGTACAACCATGCGTGCTCCCAGTGACGAAACTATCACGATGCTTGATGCCCTTAACCTAATAGACAGCTCTAGCACCGGGAAGCTAGTTACACTGAAAGTCCAATCTAGGTGTTTGCGTGTCACTGATCCAACAGGCCGCATTACGCCCGACGAACTAGCAATAATCAGAGAGTCGGGAGTCCCCTCACAACACTCGGTCGCATAGTCACTAAACCCGTGCAGCTGGTGTTCGTCGGCAAAATTCGCGAGGTAACTCCAAGCCTTCACTCCCAAAGTTTCCACCTCTCGCTTCAAAGTTTCAAGTGACTCTACGTTACGAAATCCATGAAGGACGACAGAATACCCACTCCTTGCTAGTTCCAACGCGATTGCGCCACCTATTGGGCTACTCGCACCGGTAATGATTGCAGTTCCCTTGACATCCACCCGTAATACACCTCAGAAAAACATAGAACTACCCAACGATGTTAGAGACTAATGCTACAATTGCGATGGAGGGTAATTGCGCACATACGCAAGTACGTCAAACAAAACAAGCGGGGGGAAATGAATACTGCTTCAGACTTTAGTTCCTTATGGGTCGATGGATACATAGAGCCGTTGAGGCCGTCACCACTCGCATCACCTGCAAACAGTACCGTGTCGAGATTGCATCTGTGGAGCTAAGAGTTAAAGACTTCGGATTGGTATCGCCATTGCGGAGTCAAAGCATATGGCACGCGTTGTGTAAGTTCACGAATGCAACCAATTTCGGACCAGTGCTGAGCTTTATGAGACCTGCTTCGACCTACGTATCTCTAGGAAATCATCGTTCCTATCAAGAGATTAATTCGGAACTATGCTCAAGGCTGGGTATCCCCATCTATCGACGTATGGCCGGAGGTGGACCGGTACTCATTGACAGGAATCAACTATTCTTCCAGCTTACCGTACCTTCAAGCCTTATATCGGTGTCAAGGCAGAAAAGCGTAGAGGTAGTACTAGCTGCAGTTGCAGACGCATTTAATCAAACGAACGTGCATTGCCAACTCGATTCATACGGCGAAATCGCTACTGCCGGCCGAAAACTCTGTGGCCATGGGGCGATGGAGATCGGGGGGTATATGACAGTTGTAGGCAACTTGCTCGAAGAGTTCAACTTTCCGCTGAACTCAGCCATCTTGTGCCTGCCATGGGAGGAAGCTCGCGAACATGTCCGCTCTTTAATGTCGGCCTTCGTAGGACCAGCCAGCGCCCTAGAGTACGTTGAGTCCGACATGAAGTCTAATATAGCGCGCTCCTTAGGAGCATCTCTTAGGCTTCCTCTTAAATGTACGACCAACTTTCTCGAGATAGAGTCAGAGATACAACACTTTGACAAAAAACTATCCAACACGAGATGGGTGAGGTCTGACGATAGGCTCGTAAGTCGCCCGCAGCAGTTCCAGTTAGTAAAGATTAGAGCTGGGGTATACGTGTTGATGCTCGTCCGCAACGATTATAAGATCGTTTTATCTGTTGTCTTTGGTCAGATAACGAAGATTTCCTTCTCCGCCAAGTCCATTACTACGGGCGTCCATACCATCGAACACCCATCTATCACAAAATCAATAGCGGTTATCGAACAAGCCTCACAAGGCAACGAAGCTGCATTTATCAAACAGATATATGACCTAGTAAACCAAGAACAAAATACTACGAGGAGAAAAACTGTAAATGTATAAAAAGGTATCAGGTTACCAGCTAAGGGACGACCTCTTCTACGACCAAAACAACAACTACTGGATTGAAAAAGACACAGCAGATACGGTCAAGATCGGCATCGATGAACTCGGACTAGATATCTCAGGCACCATCTCCTCTCTCTCATTACCGCTTCCCCCTCAACACGTAGAAAAGGGGGAGGAGATGGGAGCACTTGAGGCAGAGAAATTTGTCGGACCACTGATCGCACCGCTAAGTGGCACTGTTATTGAGGTCAATTCAGAGGTTATTGATGGAGTTCGCTCCCTCTATGAAGCGCCCTACGAAACATGGATTGTTCGCATGAGTCTCAAAGATCAAGGCGAGCTAGATCACCTAGTGGCCCCTTCTGGCTCTCTAGAAAGCTTCAAGATGAGAGTTGAGAGATACCGTAAAGCAGGTATTTTGTCATGGTAACTGCGTCTTCTTTAGCAGACAGAATTTCAAACTTCGGTCCAACAATTGATTTCTATGCACCAGGACTAAAACGATGGCAAACTCAAGAGTGGAAGCCAAAGAACTCCCGCCGCTTTCTCCCAGTGTCGGTAACTGGAAATGCATGTGCACTTCAATGTGACCACTGCCAAGCCAAGGTACTCGAGGGAATGGTATCGGTGAGAATGGGTGAGAACTTATTCACGCTAGCCGAAGAATTAAAGGCATCAGGAAGTGAAGGTCTGCTTGTTTCTGGAGGATCGCTTGTCAACGGCTCTGTACCTTTAAAACGACACCTCAAATACGTTAGAAGGATTAAACAAGAACTTGGAATGAAAGTTGTTGTGCACTCCGGAGTTGTAACGCCGGCAACTGCTGAAGCCCTGTCCGATAGCGGCGTAGATGCCGTGATGTTAGACATTATAGGTGCAGACGAAACCATACGTGATGTCTACCATCTCTCCTTAGAAGCATCCGACTTTGACAGATCCCTTGAGCTGCTCTCTGGTGCAAACCTAAGAATAATTCCACACATCGTCATAGGCCTCCACTACGGAAAGCTCCTTGGCGAATGGAATGCATTGGAGATGATTAAAAAGCACAGCATCGATACGCTTATTTTGGTTATATTAACGCCTCTCATAGGCACGCCAATGGAGCACATACCGCCCCCTTCGCTAGATGATGTGATCTCTTTCTTTGACCATGCGCGCACAAACATGGCAACATCGAAAATCAATCTTGGATGTGCACGACCGATGGGGCTAGAGAAGCTACAGATAGATAGGGCAGCTGTAGAACTCGGTTTAAACGGTATCGCTTACCCAGCAGAAGGCGTCATAGAGTACGCGAAAAGTCTAGGGCTAACACCAAAACTCTACGAGTGGTGCTGCTCTATGAGTTGGGCTGGTACAAACGATAACCTAACGCAGGTCACAGTTTCATGACTTTAACGCAGATGCGACTCATCACAGATGAACAAGTATCGCCATCTAAAGGTCTATCGGTAGACGAAGCTCTCGCTAAACAGGCTCATACTAGATCAAAGCATGAGTCTCGAACACTCCGTCTATACACATACGAAGATCATGCACTTCTTGTCGGACGCTATCAACGTATTGAGTCTGAAGTAGATCTAAGCACTCTACGGAACAATCCGTCGATAGTATTGAATCGGCGTCCCACTGGCGGAGGAACCATTTTGATGGGTTCAGGCCAACTAGGTGTCGCTTTCACGTACCAAGCAGACGATGGCTGGGCACCAAAGGCAGGGTTAAAAGAATTTGGGTCTGCGATCTCACACGCACTATCTCACCTCGGCATAGATGCATATCTAAGAGGGAAAAACGACCTCGAGGTCGGGGGGAGAAAAATATGCGGCTTAGGAGTGTATAAAGACTCTAGTGGAGGCGTCCTCAACCACGCAAGTATTTTATTTGATCTTGACTACGAACTCTTAATTAGCGTTCTTGCCGTTCCAGACGTTAAGTTGGCTGCTCATCGCTCAAAAACCATTTCTTCTCGGATAACTACTGTCAGCACCGAGCTAGGTCGAATAGTCACGCCATTGGAGGTTACAGAGGTGGTAGCCGATACACTCGGATCTCACTTTGGATGCAAGATTGCAAAAGGCACTTTAAGCGATGAAGAGTACTCGCTCTCACAGAGTCTCCAAAAGACAAAGTACGAGACGAACGATTGGGTATTTTCAAGGGCTTCAAACAAGGATCTCAAACACACTAGCGTTCCAATTAGAACCAACATTGGCACTCTAGAAGTAAGTCTAGAGCTTCAAGGACAGTTGATACAGTCAGTAGTCATCACAGGAGACTTTAATCTCTATACATGGGAACTCGCTCTCATCGAGTCACATCTAAAATGGCAACTTCTCGACGCGGAGACCTTGCGCGTTAGGTTGCAAGAAATTAGAAACTCTATCGATCACATCATCGAAGTCGACAATCTAATACAGGCACTTTGCGCGGCTCAAGTGCAATCGGAGATCTCGTCTCCAATCAGAATCGGATCATGTTACATCCCAGAGGAGTACCACGTTGCAAACTAAACTGAACCCACAAACTCAATTACAAGACACCAAAGTAGTCTTTACGAGAACAAAGCCTGGACGAAGTACAACAAAAGAAAGTCCTGAATGGGTGCGCATCTCAGCAGCTTCAGCCATTACCTTAGGTTTCAAGTCAGGGCGGTTCGCACGGGAATTTGACTTCGGAGGGATAAACCTCTTACTCAACTATGACGACGGATGTCGGTCAGACTGCGCATACTGCGGACTCGCAAGAACGCGTCCAGGTGACTACGAAGATAAGTCTTTCATACGAGTCGAGTGGCCTCTGGTTGAAACCGCTCCACTAGTAGAAAGGATGCACCTTCTCGAATCCAAACTAACGCGCCTATGCATCTCTATGGTTACAAATCCATATGCATTCCGAGACACCTGTACTATAACCGACTCGATAGTGCAAAACGTTCGTACTCCTCTATCGATTCTTGTCGCACCGCCAACGCTGAACCGCACCAAACTCGAGGAGTTTAAGGCTCGCGGGGTTGATATGATCGGCATCGGGCTTGATGCAGTTACAGAGACTCTGTTTCGTTCACTTCGGACCGACGTTCCAGCAGGGGGATCGGGCTTGTCGTGGACGCAGTACTGGAAGATTGTCAGCGAAGCGAGAAGGATCTTCGGACCTTGGAAGGTCAACTGTCATACAGTTGTAGGTCTGGGCGAGACCGACTTCGATCTTGTAGAAATGTTTGACAAACTTGTAGGCCAGGAGATATTTCCGTACTTATTTTGTTTCAATCCAGAGCCTGACTCCAGAATGGGTGCAACTCCGAAAGCAACAATCACACGCTGGCGAAGGATTCAGCTTGCAAAGTATCTTATTGAAGAAAAAGGTTATAGAGTAAAGGACTTTATGTTCGATAGCGACGGGTCACTGACAAACATAAAGACCCCGTCGCCTAATGAGTTAATAGCAGCAGCAAACGACGGAATCGCTTTCATGACAAATGGATGCCCTGGGCCAAACGGCGAGCCGGGCTGCACGAGACCGTACGGATCATACAAACCCTCTGAATCGTATCGCGACTACCCTTTCCTTCCCAGCACGACCGATCTTCAACGAATAAAGTTGGAACTAGACCTTGAAGGACTCACTCAGTAGTCATCGGCCAAAGCCACGATCAACAATGGCGGACCTTCTAGTACAGAAGTAGTAACGCAGCAATTACGTACCGAGTCAAGTAGAACCTACTTCCCATGAAAGACAGGTGCTAGTTGACTCAACACACTACCAAAAGTCTAGTGACCACTTTGGTCGCCATTGAGCACGGAAACGTCAAAGGAGATCTGCACACAAAATACTGTCATCCCATGTTGCACGATACGTAACACTAAATACACCCAGCCCACTCCCGAGCGTAGGTAGATGCTCCTTGATTTATCAAAAGGAGAATCTACCCGGCAATATCTATGCCCTTCTCCTCCAAAAGTTGACTACACCAGAGATCTTAACAGTTAGGCGCATATGTCTTATTCACTAAAGTGAATAAGACATAAACGACTGTTGGACTCACGCGAGTCAAGCTAGTTATGACTCACAACTTCTGATAGCTATCAGAATGGTCCAAGTCCACTTAGCCCAGCCACCGTACCGTTACCGGTAGGACCATCATAGGCAGGCATAAGCGACGGCGACAAAGTCGGTGAGGCATTACAAAGATACGTTCCACAGCTGCCGTTTGCACCGCTTACCACATTAGTGAGCTGCGAGTCAGAGGAGCCATACAGCAGAGATGGGCTAGCGCTAAAGCTAACGCCAGCCGATGCGTCGTACCCTTTAGCGAGAGCGTATACAGATGACACCGTAGGAGACGCTACGCTAGTTCCTCCAAACACGAGCCAGCCGCCCTGACCGTAGGTATCATAAACTGCAACTCCGGTATTAGGATTCGCATCGCTCGCTGTGTCGGCGACTGTACGATTAGAGCACGCAACATCCCAACCAGACGCCTGCCACGACGGCGCCGGTTCATAAGCAGAGCATCCACTTCCAGAGCCCGACCACACACTCTGACTCCAGCTTGGCACTCCATTTTTAATCGAATAGTTCAAAGTAGTTCCGCCCACCGCCGTAACACCTGGAGATGCCGCTGGGAACTCGACACCATAACCACTATCACCAGCACTTACTGTTATAGCCATCGAACTACTTCCACTATAAGTTCCATTAGACGAGGTCTCCGAGGAAAACTCAGAGCCCCCGTAGCTATTCGAGATGGCTACCGGAGAGAGAGTCTTTGCAAAATCAACCGCCTTAGCTAGATTTGAGAACGAAGCTGAACTTGCCTCCACCAGTGCGATATTGCAGTTGGGGCAGATTGCAGAGACCATATCTAGGTCTAACGAGATCTCCTCCGACCAAGATACATTGTTCCTTGGATGTGAGGTCGTCGAACCGTTTTGATTGTAGACGGTGAAATGCACACACGACGGAGCACCAGAAGCTCCAGGGGTTCCACATATCGGAGGAATACTGGTAGTAGGCGTGCCCGCAACAGATCCTGATTTTCCGTTAAAGTACGACCTATAGTATGCGAGATCTTTCAGGGCATAAGGATCGTTGTATGCATCCACGATTACTACCGTCTCACTCGAACCAAACTTCGACGCGTAGCCAGCTAGGCCGTAGGCCGATTGAAGGTCTCCCGGATAGTACCCAGAAGGCACCGTTAGCGGTGAAGGCTTAGATCTCGCAGCTTCATTTAGGCCACTTTGGCCATGCCAGTTGACTTTCGGGTTCAATAACTGCACTGAGTCACATGCCGCATATCCTGGAACCGGAAGCGAACAGACTCTTACTTGGTTGAGTGCCGGCGCGGGATCACTTCTCGCTGACGCGAAAGCCGCCGTTGTAGAGAACAGAGATGCAAAAAGCGCTGCACCAGCAAGCGCACCCGCCAATTTTAACCCCAATTTCATAACCCCTCCAGCTAAGCCGCAAAAATATCTAATAATGTCTACCACGCCACGAAAGTAGTTTCACGCAATTTGGACCTTAACTTGTAGAATCTTTCAGCGTCTTCAAACACATCAGCGGTGACACACCTTTTTGTTTGTACCGTCCACATCATGCTCCCTATTGCTGGGAACCTTCCGGGTGCACCAATCCCAATTGCCCATATGGGCAGAGCATCCGGTTGCTTATGCCGCTTTGGGTAGGGTTGACAATTACCGGCTCTGGAAGTACTTCAGTATGACTAGAGGTGGTCATGGGCTTATCTCCTTTGCAACTAGGTATTTTTATGTATGTAGTTTCAATACACCATTCCCACCACTCAATTTTCTTCAGTCGCGCCGGGAATCCCTGTCCGTAAGAGCGGGGAGAGATAGGCGCATATTAGCTCGGTCTCCTTTGGTTCTCTATGTATG
Organism: Actinomycetes bacterium; assembly: GCA_021784785.1. Lineage (GTDB taxonomy): Bacteria > Actinomycetota > Acidimicrobiia > Acidimicrobiales > Acidimicrobiaceae > Ferrithrix. The sequence goes on from JAJYHJ010000045.1 coordinate 15,781, forward strand.
TCCTCAATACATCTAGGCTTGCGCCTCCCGCCGAAGCGACAAAG
>JAJYHJ010000117.1 GCA_021784785.1 Actinomycetes bacterium
AGGAGAGGCCGCATGAGTCCATATATAGCGCAACTAACGTGCCTCCTTTAGACGAGTCCAAGCGATGTGCCTCTTTCTATGATTTGCAAGCTCGGTCCTTTAGGGCCGAGAAGTTGACATAGGTCGGTGGAGTTATTCGTTCCTACGCTAACGGAGTTATCGTTATCTATAAGATCAAAGATTCGTCCTTCTTAGGTTGTGATCTAGGTTGTTTTGGTCTTGAAGGAGCCTGACTTGACGGGCCAGCGGCGCTCAACGATGAGTGGATGGTTTATTTGACGTCTCTATGTGCCGTAACGTTCGCGGAGACCATAGTTCCCCGCCTGTTATATGCTCATTTTGCACCTGAAGACCTCATTGGCGAGTCGGATAGGTGATGAGCAGCAGGGAACTTCGACGAGCGTAGTCAGTTTAGCGATCGTATCGATCCGCTCGTTTCAAAGTGGCTTGTTGTAGATGTTGGTTGAGTCGCACTTGGGGAAGCGCAGGTTCAGCGCTAAGATGTTCATCAAATCTTTAGCTAAGTTTTAACCTAGAGAGAGATCTTCGCGCTCACACTATAGAGAAAGAGACGTACGTGACAGATCAAAGTATCTTTGTTGTTCGACCCTCAGGCCCACTTTTTGGCTCCGTCAAGGTAAATGGCGCCAAGAACTCTGTTTTGAAACTAATGGTAGCGACTTTACTGGCTGAAGGTACTCATCGGCTATATAACGTACCAGATATTACTGACGTAAAGATCGTTGCCCAGATGTTGACTGAGTGTGGCTCCAAAGTGACTTTCGAAGGGTGCGGGGAGGTACTAATTGAAACTCCTAAAACTAGTGATATCACGCCTAGAGCATCGTTGGAGCTCGTAGCAAAAATTCGAGCTTCTGTTGTAGTGATGGGTCCACTGCTAGCTAGGTGCAACCGAGTTGAACTAGCACAACCGGGAGGCGATGACTTTGGTAGTCGTCCAATCGACTATCACATAGAAGGACTCTCATCGCTAGGTGCAACGTTCTCTGAGAGCGACGGCTATTTGATTGGACGTACCCAGGGTCTAACGGGGGGACGTGTTGTCTTGGAGTTTCCTTCCCATACCGCTACCGACAATATTCTTATGGCTGCGGTCTTGGCTGAAGGTGCAACCGTAATTGAAAATGCCGCAAGAGAGCCTGAGGTTATCGACCTAGCCGAGATGCTGACCTCCATGGGGGCGAAGATTAAAGGTGCTGGTACCTCAAGGATTGAGGTGCAAGGTGTCACCTGTCTAAGGCCCGCAAACCATAGAGTTGTTCCAGATAGAGTCGAAGCGGCTACTTTTCTCGCAGCTGTAGCGGCTAGTGGTGGAGAAGTTTTTCTGGAAGAGGCAAGAGAAGACCATATGGAGATGCTACTGAGAAAGATACGCTCAATGGGGGCGCATATAGAGTCGACGCCACTTGGTATTTGGATAAAGTCAGAGGAACGCCTAAAAGCGGTAGATGTTTCGACCCTGCCATACCCTGGTGTGGCTACGGACTATCAACCTTTAGTTGTAACCATGCTCTCTGTGGCTGACGGAACTAGTGTGGTGAGTGAGAACCTATTCTCTGGTCGATTTCGCTATATTGAGGAACTTCGAAAGATGAAGGCTGATATCGTTACAGACGGCCACCACGTTGTTATTCGGGGAAACCCTAAGTTGTCCGGTGCAAAGGTACGAGCTTGCGACATTCGAGCTGGTGTAGCGTTGATTGTAGCGGCGTTAGCAGCAGATGGTGAGACTGAGATCTCAAGCGTAAGCCACATAGATCGTGGTTATGAAAAAATCGAAGAGAGGCTACGACTCCTTGGTGCACACATTGAGCGTCGTCGTGTTTTTGAAAAGGAACACGACTGATATGGAAGAGGGAGACAAGGTAGCTGATCTCTTTCGACGGGCAGATCGTGGAGACCGTTCTGCATTGGCGCGACTTATATCTCTTATAGAGCGCGAGAAAGAGGTGCTTTCGTTTGTACCTGAGGGGCTGAGGACAAAAGGAACTAATTCGTACTTGATTGGTATGACAGGGGCACCTGGAGCCGGAAAGTCAACGCTTACGGATCGACTGATCGAGTGGTACCGAAGACAGGACGACGAAGTAGCGGTCTTGGCGATCGATCCAACATCTCCCTTCTCTGGCGGTGCGATCCTTGGAGATCGAGTACGAATGCAAAGCCATGCGTTGGACTCTAAGGTGTATATCCGTTCCATGGCAACGAGAGGATCTCTAGGCGGTCTAGCTGTCGCTGTGCCTATAACGCTTAGAGTACTTCAACTCGTCTCTTTTGATGAAGTGATCGTGGAGACCGTCGGTGTTGGCCAGGTGGAGGTCGATATAGTTGGCTCTTCCGATTCGACTATCGTAGTCTTAAACCCACTTTGGGGAGACTCGATACAAGCGAATAAGGCTGGACTTTTGGAGATAGCCGATGTCTTTGTAATAAACAAGGCAGATCGTGACGGCGTGCGACAAACTAGAAGAGATTTGGACGCTATGTTAGACTTGTCTGAACCAAAGAAGTGGCGCCCACCGATCATTGAGACTGTAGCCTCTGACGGCCAAGGGGTAGCGGAACTAGGATCTGCACTTGCGGCGCACAGAGCGTTCCTGGTCGACTCTGGTGAGATTAACCGTAAACGAGAAAAGAGGGCCTCGGAGGAGTTTACCAAGGCAACGTTGCGGTTGTTTGAAAGGTCTCTCAAGAACTCTGGGGACTTTGTGCGCCTGCATCAAAGTGTAAAAGAGGGAGAGATTGAACCGACTCGGGCTGCACAAGAAGTAATTGATAAGATCTTGCGGAACTAAGGCGATATAAATTCAACCTTTGAGCTACATTGAGGTGCATGGGTAAATATATACATGTGTCTGAGAGCGAAGGTGAAGTAGCTGTTGTAACTTTGGATCGCCCAAAGATGAACGCTCTTTCGAGCGATCTTCTTACAGAACTTGCTCAAGTCGTAGAGGGTTTTGTCGAGTCTCCCCCCAAGGCTGTCGTCTTTACTGGCGGTGAGCGAGTTTTTGCAGCAGGTGCAGAGATCTCGGAGTTTGAAGATTCGACAAAAGCGCTTGAGCTAGGTCGGTTGTTTCACAGAACCTTGGGTGCAATTGCCATGATTCCTCGAGTTACTATTGCTGCAGTGAACGGTTACGCTTTGGGAGGAGGCTGTGAACTCGCACTGGCATGCGACTTTAGAGTGGCTGGTCAAAGGTCGAAGTTTGGCCAGCCCGAGATTTTACTCGGCATCATTCCAGGGGGCGGAGGTACTCAACGACTAGCCAGACTTGTAGGCGTCTCTAAGGCCAAAGATCTGATCTTAAGCGGACGTCAAGTCGCTGCCGAGGAAGCACTTGAGATTGGACTTGTCGATAAAGTCGTCCAAGACGATACCGTTTTGAGAAGCGCGATCACGTGGGCAGAGTCTTTTGCCAAGGGCGCTCTAGTAGCCCAGACACTTGCTAAGTACGCGATCGACCAGGGCATAGAGACCGCTTTGGAGGGTGGTCTCAACCTCGAACTGAGGGCTTTTGCTGAGGTATTCAAAAGTGAAGACGCAAAGATCGGGATTAAGTCTTTCTTTGAAAATGGACCAGGCAAAGCCGAGTTTATCGGTCGATAGACATACGGATCATAAGCAGTTAGCGCTTGGTAACTTTTAAGGTCTATAAGACCTTAAGCGAGAATCTGGAGTCCCATCTCGTAAGGCGAACTTAGGTCTTGGTGGTAAGGGAGGACGGAGGTTACCATTCCGAATGTGCCTTGGCCGAGAATCTCTAAGTTACACTCATATAGTGCTACATTTTCTTTAGAGTCGTACGACTTCAAAGAGGCGCTCTCTGAGTGATCAGGAATTAGATCTCCGTGACTATCGATCTTTCCCCAAAGTACCGAAACCCTGATATCCTCCGCTTTTAGTTGAGCCGTGGCGACACGAACTTGAACAATGGCGTCTCCTTGGAGTACGTCGTTAGCGTCGACTTTGTTTGAAATCTCAACTCCTTTTACCTCGACAGCATTCCAGTGTGTGCGAACCTTGTTCTTCCACAGTGCTAGGTCTTTGGCTCTAGCTGAGCTGTCTGCCCTAAGAACTCTGCTCCGACTTGCAGCAGGTTCATAAAGCTTTGTTACGTAATCACCCACCATGCGATGTCCTGAGACCTGGGGAGCTAACGTTGAGATCGAGTGCTTCATTCTCGATGTCCATCTACGAGGTATCTGATCTGAATCTCGGTCATAGAACTCAGAGGCGGCACTTTGTTCCAAAATACCAAAGAGGGAGTCGCACTCTAGACGCGATCTCTCTTCGTCAAAGTACTCGGAGGGGGCTGATGCGATTGCCCATCCATTTGCGCCGTCATACATCTCGGCCCACCAACCGTCTAGTATCGACAGGTTCAATGCACCGTTGAGTGCAGCTTTCATTCCCGAAGTTCCCGAAGCTTCAAGTGGTCGCGTAGGAGTGTTGAGCCAGATGTCGCATCCATGGTAGAGAACCTTGGCTAAAGACATGTCGTAGTCGGGAACGAAGACGAACCTGGCGCGGGCTGGTGACTGGAAGGCAAAGTCAAAGACTTTTCTTACGATCTCCTTGCCTGGTTCGTCTTTGGGGTGAGCCTTACCAGCGAATATGAACTGTACAGGTCGGTCGGCAGATAGACATAGCTCAAGGAGTCGTTCTGTCTGTGAAAGCAGTAGGTCGGCTCGTTTGTAGGGAGCGAATCTTCGTGCAAATCCGACGGTTAGGACTCGTGGATCTAAGACCCCGTCACACCATCCGAGGTTCACCTCCTCCCAACCGGAAGCTATGAGAGCATTTTTAAGTCTTCTTCGAATCTCCGGCACCATCTTGGCCCTAAGTCCCTCTTTGGCTTGCCAAACAATCTCGTCTGGAACTTCGCTAAAGGCGCTCCACTCTTCTTGAGACGCGTTGGCCCAGTTGGGGTGAACGGTGTGGGAGTAAATGTCGGAGAACTCATGCGCTGTCCATGTGGAAGGATGGACACCGTTGGTGATGTGTCCAATGGGCACCTGAGCGTGTTCAAGGGCAGGCCATACTCCAGAAAAAAGCTCTCTTGAGACCTCCCCGTGCAGTTTCGATACCCCATTCACCGAGGAAGCAAGTCGCATGCCCATTACGGCCATATTGAACGGTGCATCTATAGGTTCTCCATCGAAGTGGCCTAGGGCTAAGACCTCGCTCATATCAACGTTGCACTCATTAGCCATGTAAAGAAGGTACTTGTGCATAAGATCGATTGGGAAGAGGTCGATTCCCGCTGGAACGGGAGTGTGAGTTGTAAATATGTTGGATGCCCTTACAATCTCGATAGCCTCTTCGAAGTCAAAACCTTCTAGTACGAGTTCTCTGAGTCGTTCGAGTCCCAAAAATCCGGCGTGTCCTTCATTGGAGTGGTAGATCTCTACCGGCTCACCTAAGGCTCTTAGGGCTCTAACGCCTCCAACCCCAAGTATGATCTCTTGCCGAAGACGATGTTCAATGTCACCTCCGTATAAGCGATCGGTAATGGAACGAAGGTGCGGAGGGTTGTGTTCGTGGTCTGAGTCTAGGAGATAAAGACTGACCCGTCCTACGCTGGCTCGCCATATCTTGACGATGACGTCCTCTTCTCCTAAGCGCAGATCTACCTCGTTGATAGGCTGAGGGGCCACTAGGCCTACCTCTAAAGGATTTAGATTCGGGTATCGTTCAAACTGGTTTCCCCTGGGGGTGACGCCTTGGCGGAAGTATCCAGATCGATAGAAAAGACCAACCCCTACGATTGGTACCCCCAAGGCTGAAGAAGACTTTAGGTGATCTCCTGCAAGTACGCCGAGTCCACCTGAGTACTGTGGAAGGGCAGATGAGATCCCAAACTCCGGTGAGAAGTATGCTATTTTGGAGACCGCAGACTTTCGTTGTTGAAACCAAGACTCCGACTTTGAGTAGGAGTTGAGATCGCTGCTGACCTTTTTTAAGAACTCGGTAAAACGAGAGTCGTTGGATAACTCCTCTAGTCTCTCGCTGGATACCTGTTCTAAAAGGTGGAAGGCGTTGTGGTCGGTCTCCTCCCAAATCTTTGGGTCGACCCATCGAAACAAGTCTTGGCTCGGTCGATCCCACGACCAGCGTAGATTGCTTGCCACATCTACAAGTGGGGCTATGTTCTTTGGCATTGAACGTTCAACTCTAAAGCTATGTAGTGGTTTCACATATCACAGGTTATTTGCTTGCAACCCTTCAAGCGGACCTGTTGGGACAATACTCTATGTAACTAGGTATTCTCATTTAATCGGAGGTCGATTTGGCGGTAGATAAGGTAAGTCTGGACCTTAGAGCACCTGTTATAAACGCTGGCTCGCCGGCAAAGGCTACGATCTTTCAACCCCTCGAAGTTACATGCGACGCACTCTCTCTTCCTTCAAATCCGCTTCGAGTTGTGCTCATATATGAAGAAGCGGGATCTATAGTGCAAGTTCCATTCTCTGAGCTTGGAAACGATGCCTTTACCGTAACGTTTACCCCTACAGTTCTAGGGGAACGCAAACTTCGAGTACTTGGCTGGGAGGACTTGTTTAGAAAAAGCGTCAAAGCTCTCGAAAAACGCGTAGACGCCAGGGTTGCTGAGCTTATTGACTTTGAAGACGTTGTATCTGAGGCAGTTCTTCGATGTAAGGGTCTTGGAAAGATCAGTCCTTCTACGAAACTCTACAAAGAGGTCTTCCCGACCCTCAAGGAGCTCTTGAAAAAGGTAGCAGGTGGCCCTTTGAATGCAGTCGTGGAGGTTCTTGACTCTTTGGTTTTAAAGGGTCGTGAGATTGAGGTTGTAGAGGATGACGCGCGTGAGCTATTGAGACTCCTATCCGACGATGACCTCTCCGAGGTCTGTAGCGTGCCATTGCGCAAGGATGATGTCAGTGAGCTTATCTTTGAGGTCTTCGTCGAAAGAGAGAGATCAACATTTGGATGTTGGTACGAGCTTTTCCCGAGATCCCTTGGTGGATTTACTGGAGTTGTTGATGTGCTCCCTCGCCTTAGAGATCTTGGTGTTGATGTCCTTTACCTACCTCCTGTCCACCCAATCGGAGTGACGGGTCGGAAAGGCAAAAACAACTCGTTGATTGCGGGGGAGCAAGACGTTGGCAGCCCGTGGGCGATTGGATCACACCTTGGAGGGCATGATAGCATCGACCCTACTTTGGGTGGATTTGAAGAGTTCGCTGAGATGCTGACGACTGCTGCGGACCTTGGAGTTGAGGTAGCGTTAGATCTAGCTCTTCAATGTTCATTGGATCATCCGTGGGTTGTCGAACATCCCGAGTGGTTCGTACATCGCTCTGACGGCTCGATAGCCTTTGCAGAGAATCCGCCAAAACGTTATGAAGACATAGTTCCTATTAACTTCTTTCCATCTAGTGAAAGCGATAGAGTAGCGCTGTGGAATGAGATCCATAGGGTTGTGAAGTTCTGGATCGAAAAGGGAGTGCGCATATTTCGCGTGGACAATCCTCATACGAAACCTATGTCTTTTTGGGAGTGGTTGATATCAACTATACGAAAAGAATATCTAGATGTCGTATTTTTGGCTGAAGCCTTTACAAGACCTAAAATCATGTACAAGTTGGCTGAGGTTGGATTCTCTCAAAGTTATACATACTTCACTTGGCGAAATAGCCCTTCGGAGATCTCAAGTTACGTAAGCGAACTTTACAGCAACGAGGTGAAGACCTACTTCCGCCCTAACTTCTGGCCAAACACCCCGGACATACTATCAGGAGTCCTCAGATGGGGGCTTCGATCTGATTTTGAACTCAGACTTCTTCTTGCGTCTACGCTTTCTCCAAGCTACGGAATCTACTCGGGGTACGAGTTCTTGGAGAATGAACCGTTCTCGTTGGAGTCTGAGGAGTACCAGAACTCAGAAAAGTATGAGATTAAGATACGTGACTACAAAGTTGGCGGTGTGTTAGACGACCTAATCTCAACGGTCAACAACTTCAGGAGATCCCATCTGGCGATGCAGCGTATGGCTAACGTTGTATTCTTGCCGATAGACGGTGAGAGCCTCCTTGCTTTCCTAAGGTTTGCTCCTGAGCGCGACGACTATGTTCTTGTGGTCTGTAACTTCAATACAAAAGGCATTAGTGAGGGAGCGCTCTATCTGCCTGACGTCTTACCTGGAGGTAAAGCGTTTGAAGAGGCTCAAGGTTACGACTCTCTTACGGGCGAGCACTATACGTTTCGCAAAGGTCATAACTTCATTAGGCTCGACCCAGCTAAGACTCCAGGACACCTGGTATCTTTGACCTTTAGAGAATGATTTGAGGTGGTGAGGTGTCCCAAGATAGCCGAAATTGGTTTCAAGAAGCCATCTTTTATGAGGTTTTAATTAGAGGGTTTTATGACTCCAACGACGATGGAACCGGCGATATCAGAGGACTGATTGACAAGCTTGACTACTTGGAGTGGCTTGGCGTAGATTGCATCTGGCTCCTTCCGTTCTATAAGTCTCCTTTGCGAGACGGTGGTTACGATATAGCGGATTTTCTTACCGTCTTGCCTGCCTATGGTGATGTAAGCGATTTGGAAACCTTAATTGGAAGGTCTCACCAGAAAAATATTAGAGTGATAGCTGACCTCGTGATGAACCACACCTCGGATCAACACCCATGGTTTTTGGAGTCCAAAAGAGATTGCGTTAACCCTAAGGCAGATTGGTACGTATGGTCAGACACAGACGAGGACTATAAGGGAGCTCGTGTCATCTTTGTTGACTCTGAGGTGTCGAATTGGACATACGCTCAAGAGCGCCAACAGTTCTACTGGCATCGTTTCTTCAATCACCAACCTGACCTAAACTATGACAACCCAGAGGTTCAAGAGGAGATGGTGAGAGTCCTTGACTACTGGCTAGATAAAGGGCTTGATGGTTTTCGATTAGACGCAGTACCTTACCTTTTTGAACGAGAAGGTACTAACTGTGAAAATCTGCAGGAGACGCACGACTATCTAAAACATATTCGTTCTCGCGTAGATAAGCGATACAAGGATAAGGTTCTCCTAGCAGAAGCAAACCAGTGGCCTAAAGACGTGGTGGATTACTTCGGAGACGGGGACGAGTGTCACATGTGCTTTAATTTCCCAATCATGCCTCGCCTATTTATGTCCGTCAAGATGGAGTCAGCGCGTCCAATTACTGAGACGATCGAACAGACTCCTGAGATCCCGAAAGGTTGCCAGTGGGGGATCTTCCTTCGCAACCATGACGAGCTGACGTTGGAGATGGTAACCGAAGAGGAGCGGGACTTTATGTATCGGGCGTATGCAGCGGATCCTCTAATGCGTAGGAATGTTGGGATTGGACGACGCCTTGCTCCTCTAATCGATAACGATAGAAGAGTTGCGGAGTTGCTGCATGCACTTTTACTCTCTCTACCAGGCTCCCCAATCCTATACTACGGAGATGAGATTCTCATGGGTGACAACATCTACCTAGGCGATCGGGACTCTGTTCGAACCCCTATGCAGTGGACGCCCGACCGAAATGCAGGATTCTCTAGAGCTGACTTTGCGAAACTTTATCTTCCTCCGAATATGGACCCCGTCTATGGGTACGAGGCACTGAACGTTGAGTCGCAGATGCGCAATCCGTCTTCATTTCTCAGATGGCTACGTCACCTCCTTTGGATTCGTCGTTCAGAGGGAGTCTTTGGTGTGGGTTCTCTGCAGGTTTTAAACTCTGATAACTTAAGTTGTTTTGCTTTTGTGAGGTCCATCGAAGAGGAGGACAAACATGTTCTGTGCGTTAATAATCTATCGAAGTCAGCGCAACCACTGTCCTTGGACCTATCAAAATATATAGGTAAGGTGCCGTACGAACTTCTTGGTCGAGTTCCGTTTCCAATGGTAGAAGCGACTCGCTATACCTTTACACTTCCGCCTTATGGAGTATTCTGGTTCGATCTGGCGACAGAGTAGGGATAACCTGCGATGTAAGGGGGTGTGAGTATGTACGAGGACGCAGAGACAGGCGCTGTCAACGAACTAATTTCTCTGGAAGAGTTCTTCGCGTTGTCTCATATGGCAACACCTCTTCGCGAGATAACCCTGTTCGTGCGGAGATCTCGTTGGTACCTTGGTAGTCAAAGTGTGCCTTTGGACTTCATGGTCTGTAGCCATTTAGACGGTGAGGGAGCCGATCTATCGGTCGTGTACGTGATAGTAAAAGGCGGTGACGGAGGGGTATGGAATCTTCCCATAGTTGTAACTTATGAGAGATCGGATGCCACCCCCATCGCCGAGGTACCAAGATCTGGAAGTAGTCCATATTTTATATACGATGCCACCACCTTAAAGGCGGGACAAAAAGCCCTGGTCGGCGACGCTGCGCTATCAAAGGTAGAGATTAACGTTCCACCAACAAGCTTTGAGCAGTCGAATACGTCGTTTATCTACAATGACCTTTACTTCAAGCTCTATCGGCGCTTAGTTCCTCATAAAAACCGAGAGGTCAAACTCTTAGAGGCACTATCACAAGTTGTTGAAGGTGACGTGCCAAGGGTTGTCGAGGTGGGTCAGAGATGTGGATATAGTACGCATCTAATTTTGGAGTCTCTAGATGGCGTGGACCTTTACAGAACGATCAAGGCATTACTCACGAGCGGGGACGCAGATGGGGTAGATAGGGTCAATAAGTATCTATCCAACTTAGGTGCATTATTAGCGCGTCTGCACAGGTCTCTGAAAGATCTATTTGGCTACGAGTCAGTACCTACGGACCAAATTTACTTGCGCGCATATAAGAGGGTGAGTGAGCGAATAACGGCGCTACAGTCGGCGCCTTCAGGTGTTGGCTATGACACGAGCCAGCTGGAAGCCGTAGTTACCGCACTCTCGGAGTTTATAAAAAGGTCTCCACTGAGAAATGACCCGACGAAGGGTGGAGGAATCGCAAACACCCATATCCAGGTAATTCACGGGGATCTACATCTGGGACAGGTCCTTCTCTGCGGTGACCGTCAGGTCGTTATTGACTTCGAAGGAGAAGTCCTTGGAGAGGTTGACGATTGGTTCAAGGCTAAAGAGTACGACCTAGCCGGAGTCGCAAGGTCCATACACTATGCCAGCTTTGAAAGCGGTTATCTGTTGGCAAATGGAGGAGAGATGGTTGTAAGTAAACTTGAAGATACATTTTTAGCTGCATACTTGAACCATCAGAACACATACGACGACTCACCTGTAACAGCATTTGATCGAGATCTGTACGAGATTTTGAAGATCGAGAAGGCAGTGTATGAATTGGAGTACGAGGTTAGGGCGAAGAGAGGTCTGATCGCGATCCCGGCTAGTTTCCTATTAGGCAAGAGAGGTGAATAAGGTGATGAATGAACTTAGGTACGCCTCAGATCTAGATCTATATCTCTTCGGAGAAGGCCGACATCAGATGGGATGGGAGTTCCTGGGCGCTCATTTTGGAGAGTTTCAAGGAGAGTTGGCCGTCCACTTTGCAGCGTGGGCTCCAGCGGCGCGCTCTATATCGGTTATTGGCGACTTCAACGGGTGGGACTATAGCCGCGGGTACATGTCGCCTCGCGGTGACTCAGGTGTTTGGGAGCTCGTTTCAAAACAGTGTCGCCCAGGAGATATATACAAGTTCTCGGTTGAAACATCCACGGGAGATCGTGTCGAAAAGGCAGATCCATATGCACTTTGGACCGAAGTGCCTCCTAAGACAGGATCTCGAGTAATCGAGACGTTGGAGTTCGATTGGACAGATCAAGACTGGATGGTGAACCGACCCGCGTGGATTGGAGACTCGCCAGTTTCTATATACGAAGTTCATCTTGGCTCTTTCATGCACGGTCGACACGAACAAAGTTACATCTGTGCAGTCGATGAACTTGTGGCGCACGTCAAGGAGTTGGGTTTCACTCACGTAGAACTCATGCCGATCAACGAGCACCCATTTGGAGGATCCTGGGGATATCAAGGGACTTCATACTTTGCTCCTTCTTCTAGATGGGGAACCCCTTTAGAGTTTGCTGCTTTGGTCGATGCGTTCCACAACCAATCCATCGGGGTAATTTTGGACTGGGTTCCCGGGCACTTCGCTACCGATCTTCATGGGCTGTTCCGTTTTGACGGTTCAGCTCTTTACGAGCATCTTGACGAGATTCAAGGTATTCATCCTGATTGGGGATCGGCGATCTTTAACTTTGACCGTAAAGAGGTGAGAAGTTTTCTTCTCTCCTCTGCTAACTTCTGGGTCAGCAAGTATCACATAGATGCTTTGAGGGTGGATGCGGTGGCATCGATGATATATCTGGACTACTCGAGGTCGACTTGGGTACCCAACGTCTACGGAGGGCGCGAGAATCTCGGTGCTATCTCACTGCTCCAGGAGGTGAATACAATGTTGCCGTTGATCTCAAAAGGTGCGACCACCTTTGCGGAGGAGTCGACGGCTTTCCCGCAGGTGACTCAAAGTGTGGATGTGGGTGGTTTGGGTTTTGGATTTAAGTGGAATATGGGCTGGATGCACGACACTTTGGAGTACTTCTGTTATGACCCAATCTATCGCAAGTACCATCACGACCTGATCACCTTCGGGCTTTTGTACGCATTCTCGGAAAACTTTGTGCTCCCTCTCTCTCATGACGAGGTAGTTCATCAAAAGGGTTCGTTGTACGCCAAGATGTATGGAGATGAGTGGCAACGATTCGCTCACCTCAGAGCGCTGTACGCGTGGATGTGGGCATATCCAGGTAAGAAGCTACTGTTCATGGGTTCTGAGGCAGGGCAGAGTTACGAGTGGAACGATGAGGTAGCGCCCGACTTGGGCTCTTCGGAGTTGCAAGAAAAGTTGAAGCGACTTGTTGCTGATCTAAATCATTTCTATCGAGATACCCCACAGCTTTATCTTGGAGATCATCGTCCGGACGGGTTCTCATGGGCGATCGTCGATGATAGGGACTCAAATACCTTTGCTTTTTCCCGAAAAGTATCTCACCTGGAATCTGAAGTGCTATGTGTGGCTAACTTTTCCATTGCAGATCGTTACAACTATGAGGTCCCTGTAACCAGCGAGGGTACCTGGACAGAGGTGCTAAACACCGATTCAGCACACTATGGGGGTTCGGGAAAAGGCAACTTAGGTTCAGTAAAAACGTCTGTGACTACGCGACCCTCAGATCCGATGGGCAGATCTGTCCTATCGGTAACGCTACCAGCTTTGAGTGTGGTTTACTTCTTGTCTCCGTGATGGGCCAACGAGTCCTGATCTATCTTTGGGAACGGGTAGATACATTGCCAAGAGTGTGAGCTACTGCGAGATCATCGGGCCTATATGCCATGCCACGCTTCTTCTTATTCGTGGGTGTGTGTTTCATCGTCTATGGCAAGAGTCTTGAAGTAGAGACACTTTTTTCCAGGTGCGCTTCGAGATCCGCTGGTGATCTCCTATTTCCTCAAGTGGCGAAGTACTCCTAAGGCTAAAGTGTCTTCGTTCAGATGCTCAAGAGAAAGCGAACAGTGCAGCATGGGCAACGACCTCATGTGCTGTCCAACCGGTGCAAGCGGTAACGGCATCTGGCGGCGTATGTTCAAGAGCCGCAAAAAAGGTGCTGGCTTCATGTTGGAAGCTGATCGATGGACTACTGTTAACTGATTCATAAGTCATAGTGCCACCTTACAAGTGAATTATTTCGGCTTTCACTGAACTATTGTGGCAGCGAATCTGGTGATCTTTTAATCTCGGGAAACGCAAGGTCACCGAGGCGTAGAAGACCAGATGGTGCCTTTTATGGCTATTCAGTCACCGTAGCTAAGGACATGCTTCTGAGTGCAGATAACCAAGATTCCATAATGGTCAACATCACTAACTTTGTTCTTGAGTAGTAGGAACGGGAACCGCAGCAATCGTGACAAAAACAGGCCTGTCCCTAACCCCTAATCCACTGCTCCTAGTGCTGGATGAGCTGCCAAACCGTTGATCCTATGTCGACCGGGTGTCTCGAATCGATAGGCATGTAGAGTGCCAAATGAGGGCGATGGAGGAGGACCGCGTCGGACTGTTAGGACGAGTTGGATAGAACTCATAACCAGCCAGACGGTCATAGCTTCAAATCTTGTCCATCCTTGAAATGAACATTGATGTCACGCGGATCAATGGGTACAGGTGTCGTAGCATGCCTATTAGTTAACTGGCTAGTTGCTTTGAACTCGGTAAGAGTCGTACAGACTACCACTTCGGTTGGATCGCGGTGCCTTGTCTTGTCAGATCTAACGTGCGGTGTACCTCCACGCCCCTTGACCAGACTTCGAACATCGAATGGACTGCTAGTAAGATCTGTAGAAGTCAACTCGAATAGATACTCTGAAAGCTACTGGGAGGCGTACAGTGCATGTCCCCGCGTCGGTTATGGTGGCCATCGGTTTGTTCATGATTTATCGCCTTTTGAAGCAACGAGAGCGTCTGCATACTGGCGTGTTTATCTTTTGGTTGATCTTGTTCGGAGCGGTATCGGTTCTGGCCGCCCTTATAACCGTGGGTGCGATACCCGCCACGATATGACATATCCCGCCCTTGAGCTCACAGGTATCGTGCATCGTTATGACGCCCCAACGTCTGGATGGTATTTCGTTGTTGATCGACTTCGGCGACGTAGTCTGCTTGAAGGGACCTAATGGTGCAGGTAAGTCAACGCTACTTCGTATGGCGGCAGGGCTGGTGCGTCCCATACATGGAGATGTATCTCTCTGGCGTAAATCCGTATCGTGATCGTGGAGATGACTTCTACTCATCTGGAAGAGGAAAGTACTGTTCAAATGCTTGCAGACAGAGAAGTTGCCGTATTCGAAGTAACCCTGTTGCTACCTAAATAGCTCCACAAAAAGAACTGACAACATCGTATACGAATGTCCGAGGTGTAAAACTCGCTACTTCGAGATAAGAAGATGCCCGAACTGCAACTTATTTTGTTCGAGAGTTGGAACAGGAGGTCTATGTCCGAACTGTGACGAAGTAGTTGCCCATATAGATCAAGATTGATCAGTAACCCAACTCTCAAAGGAGCAGGGATAACTAAAGAGTTACTTGAAACCAAGAAACATCCATCGCTGAACCAGGGAACTCAAAGAATTAAACTAAGTGCCTCAGCGGATAGGTAGCAGATCTGGTAACCAGTGGGTTTTCTAGTCTGTAAGCTTTGTTACTAGAAGTAGTGCAACTGCTAAAGCAAACTATGTAAG
>JAJYHJ010000139.1 GCA_021784785.1 Actinomycetes bacterium
CAATCGCTTTCGGGTTTGTCAACTTCGGTAACTTCAGGATCAGGGCTCTTCTATATGCAGGGAGGGTGAATTGGGATCTGTTGGGATCGGTTGCTCCCTACTAAAACGCGGAGAGTCGGAAAACTAAGCTTGAACTGTCGCCTCAACCGACAACGATAGCTACTATTGCTTGGAATGTAAGAAAATCCTAAAGATACAGGAGTAACAGTGACAGCACCTACAACCGCATCGCACGAACCGACACCCAGCCTTTTACAACATCATCCGTGGCTTGAGCTTCGCAAGTTCGAAAAGCCGGTAAAGGTCTTTGATCAACTTCCCAGAAACAATGTGTCGAATAGATTTAACGCCTGGCTAGCAGTAAAAATTACCAAAGCTGTAGGTTCCATGTGGTGCGCGTACATCTTTGCGGCTTTTGACCTCCTGAGCCTACCTTCTGCTCTACGATCTGGGATACAGGCTATCGTAGCTTGGGTTGCACAAACGTTTTTACAACTTGTCTTGCTGTCGATAATCATGGTAGGTCAAGACGTTCAAGCTAAGGCGGCCGACAAGAGAGCGAACCAGACCTACCAAGATGCCGAGGCCCTTCTTCATGAGTCACAAATAATCGACGCTCACCTCAACTCTCAAGACTCTTCTGTCACCAAGCTCGAGGAGTCTTTACACGAACGACTTGATCGCCTCGAACAGCTACTTATGGCCATATCTTCAAACCCCAGAAACGACAGCGCTCAGTAGTTCTGGCCTGATTCAGCTCAAAAGTACCACCTACAATCGATAGATATCTCAGCAGCCTTCACGTCCCCCAGCGATGAGTTCGATGCGTTTCACCAGTGATCTTACGGCTGAACTCTCATCTTCTTACCGTAAACCCCGTGCGGCGCTAAGAAAGCAGCCGCTGTCAAACACGGCTCTATGGTCGTTCAACCTTACTTCTTTCGGAACCAACAATTTCCCCTCGACTAACGCGTTCAGTTACTGAATGCCTTACGATATAGAGAACATGTCAGTCGTAACCTTTGAACTAAAAGACCAGGTAGCTATCGTTCGTCTAGCCCGACCCGAGAAGTTTAACGCAATGGGCAAAGAGTACTTCGAGGAAATGCCCGCGGTTCTCACCAAACTCGGGAGCGACGAAAACATAAAGGTGCTGCTTCTCACTGCCGAAGGACCTCATTTCTCTTCCGGGCTCGACCTTTCGGAGCTAGCAAAGATATCGGAGTATTCATCTGGAAGTTCTACCGCCTCTAAAATCGATCTTTTTGAGAGAATCCAACGGCTTCAACTGGCCACGAAAGTACTAGCAAATCTGAGAGTCCCCTCTATCGCTTCGGTTTCGGGATACTGTCTCGGTGGCGGAGTCGACTTAATTTCAGCCTGCTCGCTTCGTTACTGCTCAAACGACGTTATCTTCTCCATTCGAGAGACAAAGCTCGCTATCGTGGCTGACTTGGGTTCTTTGCAACTCCTACCATCGATCATCCCACGCGGCGCCCTGTACGAACTAGCCCTCACCGGGCGTGACTTCTCAGCAAAAGAGGCGAAGGAGATCGGACTAGTAAATGGTATTTTCGAAGATAAGCAGGCGGCTGAAACACACGCCCTAGAGATAGCCAAAGAGATCGCATCTAACTCGGCGAGTGCGACACAAGGAACAAAGCGCATTTTAGACTCTATATATAATAAAAATCTATCGCGAGACCTCGAAAGAGTAGCTCTTTGGAATACTTCGTTTCTAAATCAAAAAGACATCAGCGAAGTCGCGAAAGCATTTGCTGAAAAGAGGAAACCAAACTTTGGCTAGGTGTATCAGTCTCGACGATTCTTCCACTTCGAAAATATACCCTTCGGCCTCTCCTTTGAGATCTCAAAGGCCTCTTCTTCTACCACCTTCTCAGCGTCCTTCAAGAGCGACTGAACCTCTTCATCGCCAACACTCTCCGGTTCAGCGCCGACCGCTTTAGGGATCAAAGAACCGTGCACCCAGGCTACATCAGCAAGCCTCGGGGTAAAAGCGCTGCAGTTAGGTGGACATCTCCATGGAGCTTCCGGTGCCAAGTCGAGTACACAAAATCGTGATGCCTCTCCAGAGTCATACGTGCGACTTTGAAAATGCTTACACTCTTCACGCATGCTCAATGATGCTCTCCGATCGTTCGAATTGAGTGAATTAACACTTCTCAAGCTACCTTGATCACCAAAGTTCGCTTAGGACAAGTGTTGAACTATTAGTGGGCTAGTCTAGCACCGCGACGACATTTTGAGAATAGTGACTCTCAACCTACACTAATTAGCCGATTTCTCCTTGAGATTGAAGATGGGACTTCTAAGTATCGTCTTATCTATTACTCAGGATAAGACCTCAGACGTAGCTCAACAACGGTTAATTAGGACGATTTCTTCTCTTTGAACCTAGACATAGCATTTAACTCAAAATATCTCTCCTAATCGTACACAGTCTTTCAGAGGTACACTCCCAGCTAGAGTGGTAAATAGTTCCGTAAGATCTAAGAGTTCTTTCATTTTTGACACTTACCTTAGCGGATGTCTAGATAGCTCAAGGTCATACAAGCATCTAACACAACTCCCAGCAAAAACCTAGCATTTCGAGGTTGTATGTACTTAGAAAGAGTTAAGTGCATAGGAGATTGAGATGAGCAACGAAGAGACTCCACAAAACGGTAGTCAAAACGAGCAAGACGACACCTATGAAGAGGCAAATTCACCAAACAGTGGTTCAGAGGAGGAAACATTGAATAATTTCAATATTTTTTCACACCTGTCAAACCCTAACGAGAGTCCTAATAGCGGTACTACCAGAGATAACGGAGACGTCTCTCAAAGAGTCGATCCGTATGCATCCACCGACTCGTATGCGGCGGGAGCATACTCCTACTCCTACACTCAGCCTTCGCCGACTAAATCTACTAAGTCTGCTAAAGATAAGAAACGAAAGATAGGCGTATCTGGACTGCTCGGTGTAACGGTAATCGCTACTCTAATAGCTAGTGCGGCTGGAGCGGGAGTGGGTTATGAAGTGGCAAAACACTCCACAGATAACGCCGCCCCAGTAATAAAACAAGTCACTGCAGCCCCGCTCGCGTCAACGACAGCTAGTCAAGGATCTACATCGGTTACTCAACTACTAAGTAAAGTCGAACCTGCGATTGTTGATATAAATACAACCGGCTATATTACAACTCCATCGAACGGCTTTTTCGGAGGTTCAGCCTCAAGTCAGTTCCAAGCCGCTGGAACTGGAATGATCATATCGTCAAACGGATATGTATTAACTAACAATCACGTAATAGCCAACGCAAGCAGTATCTCCGTGACTCTGTTCAACTCAAAGAAGACGTATAAGGCTAAAGTCATTGGAACTAATCCGACTCATGACGTCGCAGTTCTACAGATAGAAGGAGCGTCAAACTTGCCGACAGTGACACTTGGAAACTCCAACACGATGAAGGTTGGAGATCCCGTTGTAGCGATCGGTAACGCTCTAGCGCTACAAGGAACGCCGACAGTTACCGAAGGAATTATCTCCGCCTTAGGGAGGACAATCACAGCTCAAAGCGAGACTGGAGCGACCGAGACACTCAATAACATGATTCAGACCGACGCTCCGATCAACCCGGGGAACTCAGGAGGTCCACTCTTGAACTCTGCTGGATATGTCATCGGGATGAATACGGCCGCGGCTACAGGATCAAGTTCTTCACAGTCTGCTCAGGGGATAGGCTTTGCGGAGCCAATCAATTCAGTTCTTACTATCGTAAAACAGATTGAGGCGCACCCTAACGGCTCATCCACCGCTTCATCATCGACTGCGTCTTCACACGGATTTCTAGGTGTTGGCGTTCAAAACCTGACCCCTTCGCTTGCAAGTCAGCTGGGTTACAGCCCAACTACTACAGGGGCCCTGGTCGATAATGTTGTAGCTAACTCACCGGCTATGTCTGCTGGCATTCAATCGGGAGATGTAATCCAAGCTATCGGCGGTACTAAAATAACCACCATCTCCCAATTGGTTACAGCGATTCAGAGCAAGGCACCTGGAACTAGCGTCACAATTACATGGTTAGATCCGAACAACGGGCAAAACTCTGCTACAGTCACATTAGTGTCAACTCCACCAGGAGCCTGACCTTAATATTTGAAGGTCGAAAGGTAGATGTTTAGGTGAAAGATTCTGCAACGTCAAGACAGGGGAGTCCACGCGTCGGCAAGGAACCTCTGGGAATAAGGGTTCTTGTTATAGATGACGAACCGCCTATTACCGAGTTATTGAATATGTCTTTAGGCTTCGAAGGTTACGAAGTCGCAGTAGCAAACTCCGGAAGAGAGGGGCTAGATAAAGCTAGAACCTTTCATCCGGATCTCATCGTATTGGACATCATGATGCCAGACCTAGATGGATTCCAAGTTCTAAAGCGTCTAAGAGAAGAAGGAAACAAGACTCCCGTACTTTTTCTCACAGCACGAGACGCTGTGGAAGACAGAGTCATCGGCCTCACGGCTGGTGCTGACGACTATCTACCCAAGCCATTTTCCCTAGCCGAACTCTCCGCAAGAGTGGGCGCAATACTTCGACGTTCAGGGAACTCTCCAGAGCGTCAATCCCGCATGGTCTTCGCGGATCTCGTTTTAGATGAAGATACACACGAAGTTAGGAGATCGGATGAAGAGATTGAACTTACCGCTACTGAGTTCAAACTACTTCGGTTTTTGATGATTAACGCAAATAAGGTGGTCTCCAAAGCTCAGATCCTTGACCACGTCTGGGAGTATGACTTTGGCGGCGATGCGAACATAGTAGAAACTTACATCTCGTATTTACGGAAAAAGATTGATAGCAACCACCCACCGCTAATTAAGACAATACGAGGTGTAGGATACAGTCTTAGACTTCCCTCTTAAATACATCTATGTCGCTTAGAGCAAAGCTACTAGCCATCATCCTTGGTCTTTTAGCACTTACCATACTCATCCTAGATCTTGCACTTTACTCCTCTTTGAACTCATTTCTCTATCAACGGCTCGATGAGCAGCTCGTAACCTCGATGAGTTCAGCTTCGCACGTCTTGGTAAATGGCGATCTCAATGGCGGACTAGTGCCTCAAAGTGCTCTGGGGCAGTGGCCCGTCGGTACATATATCGAGTTCATAGATAGAAGTGGAATTGGGTTAACTCTTCCAATCAAAGCATCCAACAACACGATAGGACCTCCACCTCAACTAACACGCTCCACCGGAAAGTCTCTAATTTACAACTTTGAGATTGGGAAGGTAAGCACGGTCAAGTCCGACGGAGGTAATCAAGACTTAAGTTATAGAGTTTTAGCGGTAAATGAAAACTTACCGATTGGGAACGGCGTAGTTGTCGTGGCCCTACCAGAGACTCAGGTGGATGCGACGCTGCACCGGCTCTTAGTTGTAGAGTTATTAGTATCAATTGGAGTACTGCTACTCCTTTCATCGATAGGAAGCGCTTCCCTTCGTTTTGGTTTGAAACCCATCCAAGCAATGACCGATACCGCGTCCGCTATTGCCGACGGTCAACTTGATAGAAGGGTAGCGGCTAAAGGTACCGGCACTGAGGTCCTAAGGCTCGCGAATGCCCTAAACAAGATGTTAGAACGAATCCAAAGTGCACTTGACAGATCCAAACACTCAGAAGAACGACTAAGGGTTTTTATCGCAGATGTCAGCCACGAACTCCGAACTCCCCTAACTTCGATTCAGGGCTACGCAGAACTCTACAAACAAGGAGCACTACAAGACGAGGGCGACTTAAGAAGAAGTATCGATCGAATCGAATCTGAGTCAAAACGCATGGGCGCTCTTGTTGAAGACCTGTTAATGTTAGCAAGAATGGACCAGAGTCGCCCTTTGATTCTTGAACCCATTGATCTTTCACTACTATTAGATCTCGCCGTTACCGATGCTTCAGTGGTTCAGCCACAAAGAACCTTTCATAAAGAGCTCGGGAGTAATCTATGGGTACTGGGTGACAAAAATCAAATAAGCCAGGTCGTCGCCAATCTACTCTCTAATGTGAGGAGTCACACGCCACCGGATTCTCCAGTCTGGGTAAAAACGTACAAGGTCTCGAAGCTAGAACCCATCCCCAAGGGAGCTAAGTCTACAGCAAAAGATGTAGGAGACCTCTTCGGGAGTGTAGATCCTACAATACAAGACCTCCTATGGGATAGTTACGCACGACTAGAGGTCAAGGACTCGGGACCAGGCATCGAAACCGAGAACCTTTCAAAGGTATTTGAAAGGTTCTATCGTTCGGATGCCTCCCGCTCGCGCGTTCAAGGTGGCGCTGGCCTTGGACTATCTCTAGTTGCTGCAATACTGCACGCACATGGAGGAAGAGCTTGGGTATACAGCGCTGGCTTAGGGAAAGGTTCTACATTTGGAGTCGATCTTCCCTTGATAGAATCGGACCCCTCCAACTAGCGCCCTTTAGCGAACCAACTAAAAGCTTTCTGGTCGTCCAACAACAAAGCTGGAGTGGCGCTAGAGCCCGGACCCTCCTTTACCCGATCGAACCATCCATCTGCAGTTCAATTAGACGTGACCATTCAACCGCATACTCCATAGGTAGGGTTCTCGTCACGGGCTCTATAAAACCGTTGACGATTAAACTCATTGCCTGAGCTTCGCTTAACCCTCTCGTCATAAGGTAAAACAGCTGATCCTCTCCTACCCTTGATACCGTAGCTTCATGTCCAATCGATGCGTCTCTCTCATCGACTTCCATATACGGCTTGGTCTCAGAGATTGAATGGTCGTCCAACAACAAAGCGTCACACCTAACGTAACTCTTAGAACCTTTAGCTCCTTCATCGACGTGAACAAGTCCTCTGTACGTAGATACACCGCCATCTTTAGATATCGACTTAGAAACAATCGTTGATGTCGTTTCGGGAGCCGCGTGCACCATCTTTGCTCCGGCATCTTGGTGCTGACCCGCACCGGCATAAGCTACAGAAAGTACTTCACCAGAAGCTTTAGGACCAACTAGATACACCGCTGGATACTTCATCGTCAACCTCGAGCCAATGTTGCCATCTATCCACTCAACCCGCGCTTCAGCTTCAGCTCGAGCTCGTTTAGTGACCAAATTATACACGTTGGTGGACCAGTTTTGAATGGTAGTGTAGGTTATTCGCGCTCCTGGCTTTGCAATGAGCTCAACTACTGCCGAGTGCAACGAGTCGGTGGTGTATACAGGAGCAGAACAGCCTTCAATGTAGTGAACCTGCGAACCTTCGTCGGCGATTATAAGAGTCCGTTCGAACTGTCCCATATTCTCAGCATTTATACGAAAATACGCCTGAAGAGGCATATCAACCTTGACGCCCGGCGGTACATATATGAAAGAACCTCCCGACCACACTGCCGAATTCAAAGCGGCGAACTTATTATCGTTAGGGGGTATCACAGAGCCAAAGTATTGTTTCACAAGATCTGGATAGTCACGCAAAGCCGAGTCCATATCGCAAAACAGAACCCCTTGATCCTCCAACTCTTTCCGGTTGCGGTGATACACCACTTCGGACTCGTACTGTGCAGTTACGCCAGCTAGATACTTGCGCTCAGCCTCTGGTATACCAAGTTTCTCATATGTCATCTTGACTGAGTCCGGAAGTTGATCCCAAGCATTAACCTGCTTGTCTGTCGGTTTAATGTAGTAATAAATATCTGAGAAGTCGAGGTCAGGCATATTTATCGCGAACCAAGGCGCCATAGGTCGCTTGAAGAAATGAGCTAAGGCTTTTAATCTAAACTCCCTCATCCATTGAGGTTCCTTCTTCATTGCAGACATCTCACGAACAATCTCCTCAGAGATGCCTTTCTTGGGTTTGAAAACGTAGTCTTCTACATCACTCCAACCGAGCTGATACTTACCAAGATCTAAACTGTTTGCCATCTGTGCCTCCATTACGCATCGGACCACAGCACTCTGCGATATGATCATTCTAACATTTGCACGTAGCATTTGTACTATCTATGTAGTACAAATACCGGGATAATGTACGTAAAACACCCTTAGGATCTAAAGTGTGACACAAAATGAACTCTTAAGAACTATTCTCTCGACCGAACAGCCCGTTCCACCCAAGAAAGTTTCGGCGGAACTCAAAGGGCTTGGAGGAGTACGAAGAGACGAGTTTCATTGGATGCGAAATCGTGACGATGTCGACACTTTGAAGTACATTGAGGCTGAGAACGCCTACTTTAATGAGATCTTCCCGCACGTAAAGAATACGTCAGACCAGATCTTCAATGAGATAAAAACAAAGGTCTTAGAGACAGACATGTCTGTACCGACAGCGAAAGGCGCATTTGAGTATTACGGAAGGACCGAAGAAGGAAAGCAGTACCCGATCCACTGTAGGAGACCTAGGGGGAGCGTCGACGACTCACAAGAAGAAGTCATAATAGATGAAAATGTTTTAGCCGAAGGACGCGAGTACATGGGAATGGGTGCATCTAGCGTATCCCCCAACCATAAACTCATTGCATACTCCCTTGACTTTGACGGTTCAGAGACATTCGAGTTAAAGATCGCGCACACCACCAAAGCTTACGATCCCTTTGATATCGTCTACGACACCTACTACGGCGTCGTATGGTCAGAGGACTCCAACTACTTGTTCTATGTACGTACCGACGAGTCAATGCGCCCCTTTCAAGTTTACGCACATAAAGTAGGTACAAACTCGCTACAAGACACACTCGTCTACGAGGAACTCGACGAGCGTTTTTTCGTAGACCTTGGTAAAACCTCCGATGAGCGATACATAGTCATCGACTGCCAGTCCAAGAGAACCACAGAGCAACTCCTCATTCCGTCGGAGGCACCGCTTTCCTCACCAAAGGTCTTTCTTTCGCGCCAAGAAGGCATAGAATACTCCATCGATACCCATGAAAACGCTACATATCTGGTCACCAACGCCTACCGCGAAGACTTTTCGGTCGTGTTCTCCGAGGTTTCGGATCCATATAGCTTCGACGATGAGATAACTTGGGTAAATCTATTTGAACTAGGTGAACAAGATAAGGTTGAAGGTATCGAGATCTTCAAGAGTCACATCGCAGTGTTGCTCAGATGTAATGCCCAGCTTGAGATTCGACTCATCCGCATTAAAGACCTGGATCACTATCAAATCCCCACTCCGGAGAGCCTAGGTACAATCTGGCCCGCGAACAATGCAGAGTATGATGCCGAAGTTTTTCGATACGGATACACATCTTTCGCAACCCCGACATCGATATTTGAAATATCCTTGTCAAACTATTCGATATCTCTTTTGAAAACTCAGCCCGTTCTTGGCGACTTCGATGCTAGCAACTACGTTTCCGAGCGACTTTGGGCACAAAGTCATGACGGAACATTAGTTCCTATATCCCTTGTCAAACGCAAGGATCTTGAAACATCCTCGCCTCGACCCACTCTTTTATACGGCTACGGATCATACGAACACTCAATCGACCCTACCTTTTCCATCTCCCGGCTTTCATTGTTGGATAGAGGTTTTATCTTCGCCATTGCTCACGTTCGCGGAGGAGGCGAACTTGGTCGTCACTGGTACGAAGACGGAAAACTACTCAAGAAAACAAATACATTTTACGACTTCATAGCGTGTGCTTCCCACCTAGTAACCATCGGTTACACCTCTCAAGATCTCTTGGTTGCCAGAGGCGCAAGCGCTGGTGGATTACTCATGGGATCCATCTTAAACCTTCGTCCTGATCTCTTTCGAACCATTGTGGCCGAGGTGCCATTCGTCGACTGCTTGACCACCATTTCCGATCCTGAACTCCCTCTCACGGTCACGGAGTGGGAAGAGTGGGGTAATCCGCTCACAGATCAAGCCACCTATGACGTCATCTCTTCATACTCTCCCTATGACAACTACACAGACCGCGGAGTGTATCCATTTCTATACGTTAGCGCTGGTTTAAACGATCCAAGGGTCTCGTATTGGGAGCCACTAAAGTGGGTCGCAAAAATACGCACCACCACGCCGTGGGCTCCCATTGTCCTAAAGGTCGACATGGGCGCCGGGCACATGGGTCCAACTGGAAGATACGATTCATGGCGGGACGAAAGCTCCATCCTTGCATTCATTGTCCACTCAGTAGACTCACACTACCAGTTCGATGGAACGCCGCCGAAACAGGTGCTGAAAGGCGCTGACTCGGCAGCACAACAGCCGTAACAACTAGAGGCGTCAGCTCGCTATTGAGCTCATTAAAGTTCTATCTAACCAGCGTTAAAAGTTAAGTTATAGGTACCAGATGGGGCAGATATAACTACGGGCAGGTTATTGATCTTTATGGAGAGTGCTTTGACATTACCAGTCCTAATCCAAATAGGAGCAGCGGAGTTCAAAGTTTGAGTTTGGCCGGCCGCTAAAGTCTGTGCAAAATATAACTTCCCGTACGGGGCGTTTGACTGTTCAACCCAGCAAGGTGCAGAAGCCGTCAGTTGAATCGTTAAAGAGCCCGCCGGGACCTGGTAGGTCGAACCAGTGGCATTGGAGGATAGCGGCGAAATTTGAGTCGGCACTGTAGTCGTAGTAGTGGCATTCTTCTTCGTCTTCGCCTTGGAAGCAGTAGCGAGTGAGTTAGAAGAAGAAGGACTTGACAGCGCAGCCCTTGGGGAGTGTGTCGTAGTTGCAATCTTGAACACTACGGCCGATACGCCAATGACGCCTATCCCAATAGCTATAACCACAGAACCAATCCTCATCTGAGAGCTTCGAGAAGCATGTAAAGGCGTCACACCTCCTTGAAGATTACCCAACTCCATATCTGGATAATCTTCAATTACGATTGGCGAATCGGAGAGTTGGGCGTGCCTCGACTCATCTCCGTCCTTACTTAACGTCGCAAACTCGTCGATATCGCTTATTCGAGGTTCCTCAGAGTTCCTAAGATCAACTATTGGAATCTGGAGTGTTTTGGGATCGTCATCGCCTTCATCCACAAAAAACCTATCCCCGTGAAGTCCAATTATCCGGCCGCGACCTTTTGAACCGACAGAAAGAGGATCTCTAAAGATAGTCTCTCCTTCTCTACCGTTTCCAGTCAATCTTTGTCCCATCGGTCTCACAGCTCTAACGTGAGACCGCGCAGCTTCAGAATCCGTTGCCTTAGCTGGATTCTTGCTGTCCGTTGTCGAGGATGCCAAGTCTTCCATAACACTTAAGATCTTTTTGTGAGACTCTATTGACTTTCTCTCTTTGCCAATCGCTGACATGGTCGCGCCTGAGATCGCCCCAACTAATAAGACGATGATAGCAACAACTAATATCGCTGTCACGAGTGACCCTCTCTTTCGTAAAACGGTCCAAGACTATCTTAGCGACTATCTCCTGATGGCTCAGATTTGGAGTCGCTCAAGCACGTAAGGATATAGCGCAGTTCTCAAAATTTCTTGAGAACTGCGACGCATCTAAGCACTAACTTTGCTCACTCAGATATCTTTTGATCTGGCAAGTGGATTAATATCACCGAGAGTAATCGTCCTAGTTCCCATAGGTCTTTTACCCAACAGAGTTTCAACATCTTTAGCATCTAACTCTTCCGTCTCACAAAGACGCAACGATAGCAGCCAAAGCTCGGAGGCGTAGTTGGAGATGACATCCTCGGAACGTCTCTTCCCTTCGTCCAGCACCTCTGTAACTTCGTCTTTAACCGGACCGTCCGAAGTCAATAACGCAACTTCACCTTGGATCGACAACTCGCCGATTGAAATCTGGGATTTCCCCATTCCGAATCTCGTCACATACTTTAGGGCCATGGAACTAGCTCGCTGAAGATCTGAACTCGAACCCGTGCTCGTCTCTCCAAAAATTAGATCTTCAGCAACCATCCCTGAAAACAACGCGGCGATCTCATCTAAAATATCGTCTTTGGTTACTAGGTATCGATCCGCCATGTGATAGGACGCCGTTAGCCCTAGGGCCTCTCCGCGCTTTAAGATTGAGACCATCCCCAAGTCGGCTTTGCCTCCACCAAACCACCGATATGTAGCGTGTCCAGCCTCGTGCACTGAGACGACTAGTTTTTCAAAGTCTCCGTAAGGGACTCCAGCACTCCGTCCCAGTGTCACCTGAGTAAAAGCGCTCCAAATATCATCATCTGTAATGCAGTCACGACCGCTGTGAAATGCCAATACTCCAGCCTCTTCGACGAGCCTAAAGATGCTCGCTTGAGAAAGACCACTTGACATAGAAGAGATTCGCTCAATAGTCCTACTTTGCACACCAATAGTCCCTTCGACACGACGCTGTTCTAACAACGAACTGAGCATCTCC
The DNA here is from genome assembly GCA_021784785.1 of Actinomycetes bacterium. Taxonomy (GTDB): domain Bacteria; phylum Actinomycetota; class Acidimicrobiia; order Acidimicrobiales; family Acidimicrobiaceae; genus Ferrithrix. Next base: position 12,347 of record JAJYHJ010000139.1, read on the forward strand.
TTACGACCCTTGGCATGTGGTAGTTCAAAGTGTATAGATCGATCAAATCGCCCGGGACGCATAAGAGCAGGATCTAACTCTGAGGCCCTATTAGTCGCAGCGATAACCATAAATCTAGGAGATGGCTCACCTCTTAGAGGGGAAAAAATCCCAAAGCCTCTCATGCGCTCTATCCACGTGAGCTTTTCGAACGATTGAAGTTGTACTAATAGCTCAGCAACAACACCTGTAACTCCATCGGTGGTCTGAGAAGCTCCCATACTTGATCTAGTAGCACCTACTGCATCGAACTCCTCTATAAAGCCGATAGCACCACCATAACTTCGAGCTAACTTGCGAAGATGCCTGAAGTATGAACGAACCTTCTTGCTACTTTGCCCATAGTACATGGCCTGAAAAGACGACCCACTAACAAAAAGAAATGGCACTCCAGACTCTCTAGCGATTACTTTGGCCGCCATAGTCTTGCCCGTACCAGGCGGCCCCTCGAAAAGTACGGCACGAGGTGGTGACGCCCCGAACCGCTTTTTCAAGACGGCAAAGTTCCTGTACTCCCGAATGAGTTGACTGATCATCTCGGTAGTCTGGGGAGCGCCTAGGATGTCTGTCGAGCTTACGTCAATATCCGACGGTCGCACAAGCTGATGAGGGGATCTACCAAGCCCAACCATTGGTGCTATAAGTACAGCCACCAACAACACGATTAAGATGAAAGCGGGAATATACGCGGAAGCCACTGAAGGGATCTGAAAGCCAAAACCAAGACTATTCCCCATTAGTTCACGATAGATGTCTCTAACCACTAATAGAAGAAGCACAGCGGTCAGTACCACAACCCAGAGAAGCCTTCGAACGAGCTTGCCAGCTTGGCGCGCTCGTTCAATATCATCGACTGGATCCACTATCTCCACCTGGGTATCCATATCTATCCTCCGAGACTCGACCTAAATTCCCCACTTTACGAGAGAATTAGAGTCTCAGTTTACCACAAATAGTAAACACGCTAAGTTCTTAATCCATACCTCGGTCTGAGGTAGTCATCTAGATTCGAAAGCATTGGATTTGTTTCGTCTCTAGTTGAAATCACTGGCGACGTGAGCGCCCATTTAATCCCTAGATCGGGGTCATCATAACGTACTCCCAGCTCATCGTTTGGGTTATAGTATCCGTCGACTAAGTAAGTGAGGACCATCCGCTCTAAGCAGGCAAACCCATGTGCCACTCCTGGCGGGATAAAAAGACCTTGTTGGTTATGGCTCCCTAACTCTACACTGAAGATACCAAGCTCAGTAGGTGAACCTATCCGGAGATCAGCAAGAACGACTTGAGCTCTTCCGCTTACCACGTACCAGTAGTCTGCCTGATGCATGTGGTAGTGAAGTCCTACTAACGATCCAGCAGCTTTGTCTGACCGAGAGCCTTGGACCATCTCCCGTCCTTCTGGAAACCATGATCTGCGATAGGTCTCAGCGAACGTACCGCGATCATCTCCTATACTTCGAGGAGTAACCAGGTATACTCCTCGAATTTCATCTACTTCAATTACCTGAGTCAAGAGGTCTCCGTTAGCTACTAGTGTTCTCTCGAACCCTAGTCACAAAGGCTACCTCGCCATCACTATGCAGCCACCATAGATTCAATCTTCTCGCCACTAAAGCCAGAAAGTTCCTATTCAGCCAGCCTGAGCGCTCAGAGGACATCCAGATATTATGCCATCAACACTGGCCGGATTGAAACCAGTCTGAACGACTGTAGCTGTGGCGCAGTGTTCTTTCCCCTTGCGCTTGCGATAACCGACAGACTTCCCAAAGACAGATCCGTTGGCGAATAGCAGGCAGTGCTTGGTACTCACACCGTATTTCGAGCAATCAATCGTCGTCAGCCTCGGACCTGCGGTTTTGAAGGTCTCGACCGCGTTTCGTAGGCATAGACACCAGATCACTCTTTGCTGACCCGATAAGCAGCATCTACTGCGTTGGCTTCTTGGACGGTCGCTTTAAAAGGAACTATGCTTCGAAGTCTTCCACAGCCTCGTCAACCAGATCAAACGTCGGTCAACTCAGATACTACGCGATAAGTTTCCCGTATTCGTCGGCGCCTCCCCACACTAGGGAAGAACTGCAATTTCGTCGTTGCAATCGGTAGTGCTCAGCTACCGGGAATCATCGAACAGTAAGGGGCTAATCAACACAGCGGTTAAGCTCAGTTCTTGCGCTTCGCTCCGGTGGGGTTCCACATCTCCATCGCTAAAGCCAACGGGATCGCACCTAATGCCCCATTTGACAAGCACCATCAGGCTTTCTGCACCTGTACATAGTGCTCCACAATCGGCAACGGGTCGTAAAAGTGGTGCAGTATTCGGCGCCACTCTTGATAATGCGCAGAACCTCGAAAGCCTTCAGTGTGATCCTCTAACCGATTCCACTCCACAAGAAGAAGGTACGTATTCCGACGTTCGATACAACGCAAAAGGGTCAATTCCCTAAAGCCGTCCATGCTCGCGATGATTGTCTTGGCTTTTGCAAAAGAAGCTTCAAATTCGTCCTCCCGGCCTGGCATAACCGATAAGATAGCGTGTTCGACGATCACGAACCCCATGATAGTCGTCGACACGTACACCAATTGCGGAACATTATGTCCAAAGACCGACGTACCTAATTGTCAATTACATCTCTGTTTGACCACAATGGGAGCACAAGCCCCGTCTGTAAGGGCGGGATCGAGCGACCTTGATCGCCACCGAAATTAAGCTTGTCACACCCTCGATCTACAATATAAAGCATGAGCATTCATGCGCGCATGTACCTCAGGGATGAGGAACTGCCCATCTTTGTGCACTATTGCTCCGATGCTTGCTATATCTGGAAC
>JAJYHJ010000090.1 GCA_021784785.1 Actinomycetes bacterium
ACCCGGCTGGTGTTGATGGCATAAGACCTGGGTGTCCGCTGGGCACTCAGGCTGCCTGAGCCAGGAATCCCCCGGATTTATCCGTGGGGAGGTTTCAAGGCTGTGAAGTACGGCAAGAGATGACGAGTGAATGGATAAGTTTGCAAGGCAACGTTCATAGGACCTTATTATGTGTAAATGGTTTGGATTTTAGATCTTGATGGTGTTGTATGGCTCCTAAACGATGTTCTAGAAGGCTCGAAGGAGGCGATAGAAAAGATTCGAAGTATGGGTTCTGACGTGAGGTTCGTGACCAATAACTCCGTTCTTACAGTTTCATCTTACTTGAAGAAGTTTTCTGGCTTTAATATTGAGGCACATGAGCACGAACTTTTTACTTCATCGATGGCTGCGGCGTCGCTTGTTGCTCCAGGAGAACGGGCGTATGTAATAGGTGGCCCGGGCTTGCTTGAGGAGGTATCAAGAGTGGCAACCTTAGTGACCGAAGAAGAGGCTGATGATCGACACGCTGGCGTAGATGTGGTTGTGGTTGGTTGGGATCATCGTTTCAACTTCTCAAAGTTGACCAAGGCGATGTGGGCTGTCGAGTCTGGAGCTCGTTTGATTGCAACAAACTCTGACACCACCTATCCTACCCCTGAGGGATTAATCCCCGGAGCTGGTTCAGTTGTGGCAAGCGTAGAGGCAGCTTCACGGACGAATGCTACGTTTGCCGGTAAGCCGAATAAAGCTATAGCTGATCTGGTCTCGGCTTCGATAGATGGAGAAGCTGTTATGGTGGGGGATAGATACTCAACCGACGGACTCTTTGCGAGTACTATGGGCATACCATTTTTTCTTGTGGAAAGTGAGGTCTCTGAGGAGATTCCTAGGGATCTTCCTCAACCTGTCATGACTTGCCGTTCATTATATGAGATTGTAGAGGCGTACTACTCTCAGAAGTGACTCGTGAGGAAGGTGCTAAAGATGAGAGCTATCGTGTTAGCATCGAGACCGGTGGGGATCCCGACCCTTGATACCTTTGGATTTAGGGAATATACCTATCCAAAGCCACTGCCTATTGGGAGTATAGGAGTTAAACCAAGGTGGTTTTCCGTCGATCCATACATGAGAGGCAGAATGAATGATGTGCCATCTTATATTCCTCCTTTCCGAGTCGACGAACCGATAACCTCTGAAGCCATCGCAGAGGTTATCGAGAGTTCTTCTGATCAGTACAAGGTCGGAGATTTGATCAGGGCGCAGCTGCCTTGGGCTGAAGAGTCAGCTGTGGATGCGCGCTTTGTCACTAAGGTGCCAAATGGAGACCTTTCACCCACGGTTTACCTTGGTGCCTTAGGTATGCCAGGCCTAACTTCTTACGTAGGACTTTTCGTTGTGGGTGCTTTAGGGCGTGACGATGTAGTGTTTGTTTCCGGAGCTGCAGGCGCAGTGGGTTCCCTCGCATGTCAGATCGCCAAGGTGAGTGGCAACTACGTAATTGGAAGCGCCGGCTCCACTGAGAAAGTGAACGAGCTAAAGGCGCTAGGTATTGATGTGGCATTCAACTACAAAGAGACGGACCCTAAAGAAGCTCTGAGACTACTGACACCAGACGGGATCGATCTGTACTTTGACAATGTCGGTGGGGGTCACCTAGATGCCGCTATTGCTTCTTTGAGAAACTTTGGAAGAGTTGCCTTGTGCGGTGCGATATCTCAATATAACTCCGATAGCTTGGTTCTTGGCCCCTCTAACTTTGAAGGTAATGTGATTAGAAAGCGTCTCAGAGTGGAGGGATTCATAGTCTCAGACCACCAAAACGTTCGTGCGGAGTTCGAGGACGTTATGACTCGATGGATATGCACTGGCAAGGTTAAAGTTCTTGAAACCGTGCTAAATGGGTTTGATAAGTTGCCTGAGGCCTTTTTGGGTCTGTTCAAAGGAACCAATATGGGGAAGATGCTCGTTCGGCTGTAAATAACGCTACTGAGATTAAGGAAGCGCTGGTAGGGAGGATGGATTCCGAATTTCATCGAACGAAATCTGAAGCCAAGCCGCGTTAAGTGGTGAGAGGAAATACGGCGGAGTTAGATATGCTAAACGGCTGTCGTATGAATAGACGGTGTTGTAGCCACTGACAAGTCCATTGGCACCAAAGGAACCTTCAAGATCGGCGTACTCTTCAGATAGAGAACCCACAATGTAAAGGTTTCCATTAGGTGGAAGGTTCCAAAAGTTCTGGACATCAAAGCTGTGATTCAGCGCCAAGATGGCGGCGTAGATGACAGGTGTCGTACTAGGTTGTCCTAGACATGCGTCAGTGGTGGAGTTAGTAGAAGAAAAACTCGAGGATAGCTCAGTGAAGTTGTTGGAGATAAGTCCTAAGACGTCGGTAGTTCCGCTGTGCGCGCATCCTTGATATTCAAGGTCGCCCGTGATGTAGATGTTGTTGGCTGCACCGATAGTAAGCTGTCCAGAGAGCTTTCCTTGGGTGATAGCATCGCCTTCACCACAGGGAAGGGTCTCATCTTGTATGGAGACTGTGCCGCTGCATGAAAGTGATGAACTCATATTTTCCACATATATTACTCCATTGGCTGGTAGAGGTAGGGTACCAGAGCCTAGGCAGTTAGCGTTTGTAAATCCAGAGGTAGGAGTTTCGGGGCTGTTTACGGTCATGTAACTTCCCGAAAGTTTTATGTAGGTTGGACCAACGTATACACATCCATCCTGCTGGGCTGCGTTTTGCAATGCCGTATTTAAAGACGGGAACGCTAACGAAGAATGGAACGCCGGATCGCTAGAGTTCTGGAAAGTTGGATTGTCGCCAGCGCAGGTAACGCCGCAGCTCGGATCTATCCAATAGGGATGCGACGCCGATCCAGAAACTCTGGTGGATGCAGAGTACACTCGGCCATTGAACGCCGGTGTTCCGTTCATATAGTAGATGTCATTGCTAAAGAGATTACCTGTAGCCACTGACCCTGTGACGTAGTAGGCCAACAACCCCGAGCATATCGACATATTTGGTCCATACGATCCCGTCGAAGGGTTGTACTCATCGTATCTGTAGGCGCAATCGTTCTGCGCCTGGGTCGCGGAGAGAGAAGAGACATACGGGGCAAAGTATGGATCTACTAAGTTTTTGTCCGTAAGTATTAGGTAGTTTAAGAATCCATCCGGACGGATACCTACCGTAATCGTCCTATACGTCGGTATGGTTCCATGGAGTGAAAGTCCAGTAGAGGTTAGATATACTACTCCAGTTGAGGCAGTTTGAGAGGTGTCGGGGGTGTAGTGGAAGTACTCGCCGTTAGAGTACTGTACTGTAGCCCATCCAGTAAATGCCGGGTTCCCATCCGGTGGAAGGTTAGTCGCGCTGTACTGCCAGTAGTTTCCGCTTTGTGTTAGAGAGGTTTGGTTTAGGCGATTGATATAGTCAGCAACGCCAGCTTCTGCTGCTGCTAGTGCGCGCTGATACTCTTGCTCACCTTGAGCGATGGGAAGTTGGGCGACCGACGTGGTAAAAAGGGCAACTGGGATAAGAGTCATGAGCATTATGGCCAAGATGACTAGCACTACAGCGTCGCCGCGGGCATCTCTAAGACGTTCTCTGATTAGTTTTCCTAATGTCTTTTGACCTAAGTTCATGACGGAGCGACTCTTTTCTCTAAGATGAAGTGACGGGGTTGAAAGCAACGTTTCTGATCTCTATTAGGGAATCAACCGTGGTCAAAGGGCTGTTCGGATTGATAGAGGTCGAGACGTTTAATCCAATTTCCGCAATTTGAGATAGAGTTGTTTGATTAGTGGTACCTGTGGCTGCGATTGAGATTATCGTGGGCTGAGGTTGAGATGGCGTCGGTGCACCGAAATAACTAAAGACGGCAAGTCCGACTACGTAACCTCCATCAACTCTTGGGATCCACGTGCCCCCTTGGTATACGTCTTCGTGGAATTGGCATGGACATGTTGTATTTCCCGGGATCGGGGATGCATATGCATGAATCTCAGTTGGAGAGACCCCACCGAGGTTTGCGTAAAAAGTTAATGAGGTGGGAGAAGCAGAGACAAAGGGTGTTGTCTGTCCAGCGATGCCGGTTGGCGTCACCGCTGTGCGGATATCTTTTGAAAGCTGGTCGATGATGTTCTGAGCGGAAGATGTTGCATAAAACCTGTTCAATGTTTGGTTTTGTAATGTGACAAAGCCGTTCAGCGTGTACATGATCAGCATTGCCAGCATGGAGAATATCCCCATCGCAATCGTAAGCTCTAAAAGGGTAAATCCACTGTCTTGCCGAACAGTGCTTTTAATATTAACTGAGGGGAATAACAACGCTACCCCCTGTTCCAGTTACAGTCGAGACATAGTCTGGACTTGACCCAGTTGGGGGAAAGACGCCTTGAACGAGAGTTCCGTTGATGGTAGCTGAAGCTGTAAATGAGAGAGTACCTAGAGGGAGATACACAAGCGACGGAGAACTCGATGACGTCGACGAGACAATCTTGAGGCTGTATGCCGGTGAAGGTCCAGCACAGTTTTGATTATATTGAGGTGTTGACGTGGAGGTTGGGTCAATCATCGTTATGGTTACCTGAGCCCCTGCCACCTGCTGCCCGTTATAGGTTGCCTCAATCGAATAGGGCGCGTAACCAAGTGTCGCAGTTGACGTTTGGCCAGGATACAACGGCGTAGGCGAGAGAGCAGTAAAGTTTTGGGTTCCACTTTGATACGAATAGCAGGTGCCCAGCCACACATAGTCTCCAGAGGGAAATGGAAATAGGTCAGAGATTTGGGCGGGGGATCCAGATGGGATTGGATCGGCTATCGAGGTCCCAAGACCTGCCATTTGAGAGTTTGAAAGAGTAAGACCTTCTTGAAGAGGGATGGAGTAGTTTGGAGCAGTGGCTGGAAGCGTGATGGTAGCTGCTTGGTCGTAATAGAACTGGTAGTCAGCGGTCTGTGACGATACCACGCCTAGCGTCGTTGATGGATTAGTGGCTCCAGCTGGAGAGACGTAAGTATCTCCAAGAACTGGGGTTGAGAGAGATACTTGGTAGTTTCCGGTTGTAAGGAATGGGAAAAATGCACACCCAGATGAATCAGTGTCTACACTTTGGCTATAAGGTGTACTGCCTCCAGAGCTAGTAACTGTTACTGGTACGTTTGGCTGAGCTTGACCTTGTGCTCCAAGTACCTGGATTGATATATTGCCGCTCGTGGCAGAGTAGCTTCCTATGGGAGGCGTGAATGTAGAAGACTCCGTGACTGGAGTTTCGCCGCTATACATGGCAGACCACGTTACAGATTCAGTAGCAAGCAATACTGGCTGTAGGTTCGCACTACCGTTTGCCGAAGTCCCGCATCCTCCTGGAGCATACGCGCCCGGTGCCCACTGGAGTTCCTGGGTGACTTTGTAGGGAACACCTGAAATGTTGATGGTTGTAGTGGTCGATCCAAGGTAGTTAGTCACAAGAGCGGAGAAAGCATAGGTAGCTTGGGATCTTACGATTTCTAGCTCTTGAGTGGCAAGGTTGGCGGCAATTACCCGGCTCTGGACGTTACCAGATACTAAAGACGCTCTTTGCATGAGTGCTGCTGCCGGAGCTAAGACTGCTACGAACATGGAGAATGCGATAATAACTGATACGAGGCTGAAGCCGCTATCGTCTCTTAGTAAATTACGACAGTATACGACTCCCTCACGTGCCTTCACCTTGTAGGTATCGTCACTGTGTGTGATGTTCTTTAAGAGTAAATTGGTTCCCAGGCTAGACTGTTGCTGCTCAGGTGACAACCTCGTTCTGTGTGGTTATCTATAATTGTGCGCCCTTAGGTGCGGTTATCAAGAGGCGATCGACTGCCGAAGCTAGTGTGGAACATGTGTTTAGGTATATTCTCTAAGTTACTCTAGGTGCTTAGCTTTCTGCGCGTGACCTTCCTATGCTTGACTCGATGGGTCATTTTGCCCCTCATCTAACTCTCCGAGAGCGACGACTTTGTCTACTTCATGTCGTCTCATGGCGTCTATCTCGTCAGCGATCTTTTCATCCTCTGCCATTACCTTTTCAAGATCAGTGTCAGCAAACCCTATGACGCCCATCTGTTCAAAGGCGTGCCTCATCTTTGGTCCCCACAGTCCGATGTCTTTCAAAATGGGTACGATTCTCATGAAGAGAAATGAGCGGAACTGGCTTTGGGACTCAGATTCAACGACGAACCGTGTACATTCATTTACGTCTAGACCCAATGTCTCCCAAACCTCAACCGCTAAAAATCTGTCGCGCATCATTCGACAAGCTTCAGCTGCAAAGAGTTCGCGCTCGTCCCTCTCTTTGGAGGTTAGTTGAGGGTAGTAGTCTTTCAATGCCGCACGTCCGAATGAGACGTGGCGGGCTTCGTCTTGCATCACGTAAGCTGTAACGGTTCTTGTCAGTTCATTTTGAGAGAAGGTTCTGATTCCTCCGAAAGCAGCAAGGGCCAAGCCTTCGATCAACACTTGCATGCCCAGATAGGTCATATCCCATCTTGAGTCTGTCAAGACATCGTTTAAAATATCTCTAAGGTTAAAGTTTATCGGGTAAGCCAGGCCTATTTTGTCGAGCAACATAGAGTAAGCTTCGACATGGCGGGCCTCATCCATTACTTGTGTGGCCGCGTAGTACTTAGAGTCTATGTCGGGCACGTTTTGTACGATCTTCGATGCACAGATAAGAGCCCCCTGCTCTCCGTGGAGAAACTGAGAGAACTGCCAAGCAGACAGGTGGAGGCGAAGTTCCTCTCTCGCTTTTTGGTCCATCTTGTTCCACATCTCTGAACCGTAGATAGGGATCATCTCATCTATGCCACCGGCAGGATTGTTGGGGTCCATGGGCAAGTTCCAGTCGATTCGTGTTTTCGCGTCCCACTGTCGCCTCTTGCCTTTTTCGTAAAGATTTATTAGTCTGTCTCTCTGGGTGTCGTAGTCCCAGGTAAAGCGTACCGTACCGGAGTTGTCCTGCAGCTGCCATCCGGTTTTGTCAACGGGAATTGCAAAGTTCTTCGTACTCATCTCGATCACCACCTACTGATCTCGTTGCCCTAGAGTATCATCTTCTGTAGTAAAATTGGTGTCGCTTCAGACTTTACTAATAGGTCGATGGGAGTGTTTGAACCCCTTGATGCTATGCATGCCGAAAAGGTGTACTAGATGCCCCAGGCGACTTGTGCGACAGCGACCATGATCCCAAAGTATCCAAAGGGATGGAGTTCTGGCTCAGGTCTTACTATTAGAAGATCTATGGACAAACCTGACCTATCTGGGTCTTTAGATGCTAGAAGTACCACATCTCCGTGAGGGTTTATGATATGGACTCCGTGATCGCCGTCTTTTCGTAGAACTAGCCTCGCGTTGCGATCTTTTGTGTCGATATATGCGTCGAGGGATACTCCGTTACTAGTTCGCTCCTCAAAGTTAATTTGAGCGATAGAATTTAGTGCCTTGTTTAGGACAGCAGCGCAGGGACTGAAGGTTCCGTCCACTGGAACTAGATAGTTCTCCGAGGAGAGTTTCCCTGGTTTTCGAAGTTGAAATACCTCTTCTTTAGGGGCTGCCTCAGCTATTGCGACTCCACCTGCGCTAAGAGTGTATAGCGTCCCAGATTGGACGATCACGTACTGTCCTGCACCATTTACAGCTATACCGCAGTATGAGCAGTTCTCTTGAGGTTCGCTTTTCGGTAGTCCGCAGGCGGAACAGTTCAGCACATCTAAATTGTCGACCGTTAGGCGAGTGAGCTTGAGATTTCGTTTATAAGATCTATAGCTTTACGTAGCCTTCCATAAGAGGACTTATTGAACGTGAAGGCCAGTCTGTGACAGTGAAGGCAGTCTTGATCCCTCAACTCTTCGTATGTGGTCTCTATCGGCCTAAAATCGGGTTGGTCTTTGCATATGTCTTGAAAGTTTTCATTGAGCATGTCAATAAGTGACTCGGGCGGCTTGTTTTTGACTCGAATAACTAACTGGTCGCCGACGAAACGCATCGACTGGAAGTTCGAGTAGAACTGCGTGATTATTGCCTTTGCTGCGTTGATGTCCTTTGAAAAACTGATCAGGTTCATGTCTTGTGACGATATGTAGCCTCCCTCTTCGATAGCCTCCCGTATAAAGTCCGACAGAAGCTCGAAGTATCGAGAGGAAGGAGGCTCCAACAGTACTAAAGGTGCGAGCTGAGCTTTTCCAGTCTGCATTAGAGTTAAAAGTTCGAAGGTCTCATCTAAGGTTCCAAAACCGCCTGGTAGCGAAACGAACGCGTCAGACTCCTTTACTAGCATCAGTTTCCGGGTGAAGAAGTACTTCATCTCGACTCGATAAGCCTTTGCTGACGGAGCGCCTTCATCTTCAAAGGGTAAGCGGATGCCGATGCCGAAGGAGTTTTCACTTCCGGCTCCGAGCATCCCAGCTTCCATGATTCCAGGGCCACCGCCAGTGACGGTCATCCAACCTTCGGTTGCCATTGCACTTGCAAGATCCTTGGCAAGCTGGTAGGAGCTTTCTGCTGCTTTAGTTCGTGCTGATCCGAATATGGTTAATTTGCGACGAACTTTGAAAGGAGCAAAGATATCGAAGGCGTCTCTAAGTTCCCTAAGTGCAGAGGTTAAGATCTTTAGATCGAGACGATCTAGGTCATCTTCGCCAAGTCGTACGCTTTGAGTTATTAGCCTTCGAATTAGGTCGCGATTATGACTCGCGTTGGTTGATTTGATTATCTCATCCACGAGATCTTTGAGGTAGTCGATCTGACCAGCGTTCACTTCACGCAGGCTCTGTTTTTCTTCACTTGTATTTAGTTGCACGATATAGTCACTATATTCTGCTTTTTAGGGCAACTCTTTGTCGTCGTGCGTAAGAAAGGAGCTGTTTGTTATCTTTTGGCTGTTCGTTAATGATTTTGTAAAGGGTGCTTCGCTGCGTCAACCTTCTGCCGATGGGTTCGGCAATCTCTCGTAACTCGGCAATGGTTAGCATGTCCGCGTGTTCTGAGCCTGCCGCGTGTGAGATACTTTCCTCCATAAGTGTTCCGCCTAGGTCATTGGCACCCGCTTTGAGGAGGTTTTGGGCACCGTTCGGCCCTAACTTTACCCAACTTGCCTGGACGTTAGGTATGGTTTGAGCGTAAGCAAGACGCCCTACTGCGTGCATGAGTAGAGTCTCCCTGTAAGTCGGACCTTTCCTTGATCTGCCTTGGATGTATATGGGAGATCCCATGTGGACAAATGGCAGAGGGACGAATTCAGTAAACCCACCTGTCCTTCGTTGGAGAGACCGTGTGAGTACCAGATGCTTAATCCATGAGGCCGGCGTTTCTACGGATCCAAACATGATCGTTACGTTGGATCGTAGCCCGACTTCGTGTGCGGTTTCGTGTACTTCAAGCCACTCGCTGGTGCTTAGCTTGTCTGGACAGATAGTTTTTCTGACTGAGTCATCTAGTATCTCAGCTGCAGTACCTGGTAAGGTTCGAAGTCCTGCACGATAGAGCATCTGGAGATACTCTCGCAGCTCTATCTGTGAGCGTTTTGCGCCCTGCATTACTTCTAATGCTGAAAATGCGTGGATGTGAATATCTGGTATTTGTGAGGATATGGTACTTACCAAGTTGACATAGAATTCGGCGTCAAAAGACGGATGAATCCCACCTTGCAAGCATACCTCGGTCGCCCCAGCTAACTTTGCTTCGTGGACCTTACCAAGAATCTGATCTACGTTGAGTAAATATGGTTCGCCCCGAAGGTTGAGTGAGAGTGGCCCTTTGGAGAATGCACAGAATCGACACTTGAAGGTGCATATGTTTGTGTAGTTTATGTTTCGGTTGACTACGAATGTGACCATATCGCCGCTGATTTTCGATCTCATATGGTCAGCAAACTCAACTACATATTTTACCTGCGTTCCTCGTGTTTTGAAAAGGATGTCAAGCTCGGGTTCACCTAACTCATCTCCGCTTTCCACCGCGGCAAATATCTCCGTAAGGACTGAACCCGTCCCTTTTGTTGTCTTAGCGCAGGGCCAAATGTCTGATTGGAGCTTTACATTTCGGCCAGAGTAAAACTCGTCTTCTCTGGCAAGCCCCGTTGAATCTATATGTCTTAGTAGGTAGGGACGGATTGTCTGACTAACGAACCCCTCTTTAGTAACGTAGGAGGGGTGAATCGGTGTGCGTGCGACCAGTTCAACCCCATCTTCAAGTAAGTTTCGAGTCAATATCTCTATCTCTGGCCATGGTCGCTCTGGGTTGACGTGGTCGACGGTAATAGGTGATATTCCACCGAGATCGTCAGCTCCAGCAGCAATCAGCGTCTTTAGATCGTCTGTCAGGTTGGGCGGAACCTGAATATGGACATCGCTCGGAAAGATTAGGCGGGCAATCGCTATGGCTCGGACATGAGAATCCAAAGAAGGTGGCTCAAAAGTAGCCATCTGCGTATTGTTCTTTGGTATGAAGTTTTGGATAATTACCTCTTGAATGTGTCCGTACGTTCTTTGCAGTTCCGCTAATTTCTTTAGGGCATCGATTCGGTCTTGTTCTGTTTCACCGATGCCAACGAGTATTCCGGTGGTAAATGGTATCTGTAGTTCGCCTGCGGCTCGTATGGTCTTGAGCCTTCGTTCGGGATCCTTATCGGGAGACAATCTGTGAGCTGCGAGGTCGGCTCTTAGAGTCTCAAGCATCATTCCTTGGGATACTGAAACTTCCTTCAACGCAGCCAACTCAGACGGTTCAATGGCGCCAGCATTGGGATGAGGCAGCAGATCAATCTCTTCGAGTGCTAAGCGACATGCCTCGATTAGATAGTCGATCGTAGAGTCAAATCCTAACCGTTTAAGCTCTTCTCTTGCACCTTTATACCTTAGTTCTGGTTTTTCTCCGAGAGTAAAAAGCGCTTCATGACATCCAAGCTCTCTAGCTTGTCTTCCGAGGCTCCTGATCTCTTCAAGGCTCAGATATGAAGAACTAACTTTCGCTGGAGCCTTAGCGAATGTGCAGTATCCACACCGATCGCGACACAACATGGTGAGTGGAAAAAACGCCTTGGGAGAGTAGGTGACTAGGTTTCCGAAAAATTCAGTCTTTTTTTCAAAGGCTAATGAAGTTAGTATGCGTGTTGGAGTTTCAGAGTAGTTGATCGACATCTAATCCTGTCTAACTTGACTTTTCTTGATGGGACGATTCTATCCTTTGATCTAGCCTATGTCCCTTCGCCTGCTCATTGACCGATAGGGCGCGCTAAAGATGGTCGCTTACTTAGATATGTCTCTAGCCGCTTCTTTGTCGAGCAGCCATGTTGTATCGCGTGTAAGTAGCCTCGAAGCAGGCAGGTCGTTTGAACTAAGCACCTTGCGAATGATCTCCGCTTTGCGTTCGCCGCTCGCTACTACGACAACTTGTCGCGCCTTCATTATGGACTCGAAAGTCAGTGTTGTTCTTAGATGCTTATTGGTTCCTGAACGATCAAAGTTTATATCGACGTACCTGGTCGACTCGAGTGCTTCCGAGTTCGGAAATAGAGATGCGATATGTCCGTCAGGGCCGATGCCAAGATGTACGACGGCGTCTTGGATGTATCTACGAGTGAGTTCTTCGTAGTGGTCGGAGATCTTGAGGCCATTTGCTCTAAGCTGGGACATAAGTAGCACGTCGGAACGTTCGGGTTCTCTTTCGATGCTTCGTCCCTCATACGACTTTGATATCTCTGCGTCAATGTCTGCGCCGACCATGGGTCTAAAGTCCGTAGCAGCAACTATCTCTGGCTGAAGTTTATCTAAGAAATCTACACGGAAACGATAGTGATTGGAGTCTGTGTTGTCAGTGGGAACCACCCTTTCATCTACTTGCGCGATGACAAGGCTGGTAAAAACCGTGAGGACTGCAGCGTTGTTGATAAGTTGTGCGAATAACTGCGGTCCCGTTGTGCCGCCGGAAATAAAAAGGCATGAAGCATCATATGCACGTTCTGTGAGATAGGTGGCGAAGGCCTCTCCGATGTCGTCTCCTACTAGGATTTCAGGACTTCGCAACTTTGGTTCCCTTCTAATTGAAGTAGTAGCGCTCTGTCAAAGTTAAAGTCGTGGAGGCAGTTTGCCTTTGGACTTTGTAGAAATATCTGGTTTGATCTGACTCGAGCCCTAGATAGCGAATCGTAGAACTCGCCGTCCTCTTGACTGTAGCGTCTGTAGATCACCATCCGCTTGAGCTCTAAAGAGATCTCCAAAGGTGTAGTTGTGACCAGGAATCGGTACAACTTCGTGCTTGGACTCTTCTACGAGCTGCGCCATGACAACAATGTTTGGACCTCCCTTATGAAGCTGGCCAGTCGAGTGCAAAAAACGTGGACCTAGACCATATGTTACTGCGCGAGGGGTAAACGATTCCGCAAGCTCGTGTTTGAGAGTCAGACCCTCTGCATATCGAAGTGGATCGATAAAAGCTCCTACCGTAATATAGTCCCCATCTCTTACTTCTTTTGTAAGCTCTTCATTGATAGCGGAGAGTTCCAACGGCCTGGACGTAACGTAATCGTTGGTTTCGAGGATGGATTTAGTGGCAGCCTTGGCGGCCGCTACATCCGGTTCATTGAACGGATCAATTCCAAGGAGGGAACCTAGCATAGCTGTGGTAGCCTCCCATTCAAATATCTTTGTCCCTAGTTCGTTTAGGTTGGTTGGTTCCAAATGGACCCTACTCCGATCGGCAGTACCTGGGTGCTCGTCATGTGGCACCGGGATCAACCCCGTATCAGATTTCCCAAGCGACTCTGCAATGAGCTGTTCTAACCACATTGGAACCTTATCCAAGCTTGGAGGTGCATCTATGGATAGTTTGTTCTTGTCATGACTTAGTCCTTCGAATAGATCTTTAGCCACAGACTCAGCTAGCTCCAAGTCAGCCTTTTTGGCACCGTCAAAAGGTGCAACCAGATCATCAATTGATGTGGCTAGAAACGAAAGAGCAACTGTTCCGAAACCCGTAAGTACTGAATATCTACCACCAACATCATTTGGTGTAGTGACTATGCGCTTTATCCCACGCTCTTGCCCCTTTTTTTGAAGGGGAGTGCCAGGGTCGCTAACGATTACAAAGCGATCTGGCTTTTCGATCCGTTCCCACAAAAATTCGAAGATAGTGTCAACTTCGGTCGTGGTGCCCGATTTAGATGCAAGAACAACTGCGGTATCTGTCGTAGGCAACGAGGCTATCATATGAGGGTGAGTTGAATCGACAAAGATTAAGTTCCTACCGTTTTGTGGCCCCTGACTCGCTTTTATTTGTGCAAGGGTCATAGCGCCAAGGGAAGAGCCCCCCATACCTACATAGATTACGTTATGTTGGTCAACTGAGTTAGCCATGTCAAAGAGGTTCTTCAATTCCTCAGATGTTGTGCTTGGTAGATCTAACCAGCCCAATCTGTTACTAGCTACCGAGTCTGAAACCCATAAACCTAGATCTTTTCTCATCAGTCGTTCGGCTATTTGTCCCATGGAATCCTCCTATATGCGCCCTTTGGTGTGACGCTGTCTTGTAGAGATTAATCAAGAAGACCCTTTTGGATCTTTGAGTTACGCTAAAGTTCTGAGAGTTTATTCTCAAGTAGTTTCAGAATCTCGATGTGGGACCCTTCGAAGGCTCCAACGCCCTCATCTTCAAGTTCGAGCGCGACCTCGTCCAGGTTAACCCCCAGATTTGTCAGATCCGTAAGATAAGTTTTCGCCGTTTCCACGCCTTCGAGTAACGAAACGGTTGGTTGTCCGTGATCTTGATATGCCCGGAGTGTCGCTTCAGGCATTGTATTTACAGTGTTTGGCCCGATTAAGTTGTCTACATAGAGCAGATCCGGATAGTCCGGATTTTTTGTGGACGTCGAGGCCCAAAGTGGCCTCTGTACTTGAGCGCCTTTCTCGGCGAGAGCGTTCCACCTGGGCGATGAGAACATCTCTAAGAAGTCTTGGTAGGCTAGTTTTGCAGTAGCTACTGCAGCCTTTCCGTTGAGTTCTCCTCGGTAACCCTCCTTGGAGAGAATCGAATCTACCTTCACATCTGTTCTGGAGACAAAAAATGATGCGACAGATGCCAAGTGACGAGGATCGCCTTTGTCGCTTTGTAAGTACTTCTCGAGTCCGGCCACGTAAGCCTCCATAACCTCCTTGTAGCGGGTTCGTGAAAATATCAGGGTGACATTCACCGAGACACCTTGTGCGATAACATCTTGTACTGCGGTGATACCTTCTTCGGTTGCCGGTATCTTAACGAGTAGATTTTGAGCGCCGACTCGTTCTTTTATCTTTAGCGCTGCGTCAACGGTAGCGGCGGCATTGTGTGCGAGCCTAGGATCAACTTCGACTGATACGAACCCATCTCGACCGTGCGAGTCGTCGTAAAGAGGCTTTAATACCTTGCACGCTCCTGAGATATCATGTAGTACCAAATCCCAGTAAACGTCGTCTATGTTGGCTCCTTTTAGATCGCCAAGGTGTTCAGAGTAGTCTGATCCAGTTGAGATAGCGTGCGCAAATATGGAAGGATTCGAAGTTACACCTCGAACACCAGATCTCAAAAGTTCTGCTAAGGTTCCCTCGGTAAGCCAAGATCGCTGTAGATTGTCTATCCAAGGTGACTGACCAAACGCTTCGTATAGTTCAAACAGAGATGCCATATACCTAACCTTAGTTCGTTAAAATGAGTACTACCATTCTTTCATCGTCGTGGTTCGAAGACGTATTTAGGCAAACCATAGTTCTAAGAGTGCTTACTTGCATTAAAACGGCAGCCCCAAGAGTTGTTCGCGGAGAACCTCTGAGGAGGAACTTGCGAAAGATATCGCTATAGGTTCACAACAGTTGACGAACATATGTACCATACGAAACAGTGGTGAACTTACCTAAGTAGGCACTGTCCC